>JALHJD010000112.1:0-2487 GCA_022837185.1 Desulfobacteraceae bacterium | reverse complement strand
TCATTGAAACCGAGGCCCAGAATATTTCCGCGTATATTCCCACCAACCTCATTTCCATCACCGACGGCCAGATTTACCTGTCGCCCGATCTTTTCCAGAAGGGGCAGCTGCCGGCAATCGAGGTCGGAAAATCCGTTTCTCGGGTGGGCGGCAAGGCCCAGTTGTCTGCCTATCGTAAAGTGGCGGGTGACCTGCGGCTGTCCTATTCCCAGTTCCAGGAGCTGGAATCGTTTTCCAGGTTCGGCACCAGGCTTGATGAGGAAACGCGCGGCAAGCTGGCCCACGGCAGGAAAGTGCGGGAATTTCTCAAACAGAACCAGTTTCGGTCCCTTACGGCGGCAGAGCAGATCGCAATTCTCTATGGTGTTAACCTCGGACTGTTCGATGACCTTCCCCTTGAGGCGTCAGGCAGGGTGGAAGAAGAGATCGTCGAGCTGCTGGGTTCGGATACCGGCCTGGCGGCTGCGGTCGAGCAGGCCGGCAAGGACGATGAGGTGTGGGACCTGCTCAGGAAAATACTGGAAGAGAAAATGAGCAGCCTGCGGAAGGAAAAAAAGGCTTTGGAGGCCGCCGGCAGCGGCGGGGAACCCGGAAAGAAACGAAAAAATCCACAGTAAACAGCCGGACCCGGCCGCAGGAAAACAAATAATGGCATCATAGTGTTTTACGGTGCTATTATTGTATCCGGCCAGAAGAAACGACTGATATGAACCGGTAAGATATGCAAACCCTGGAAAACCTGCAGCGAAAGATTCAAACCTCCCAGGACCTGCTTTCCGTGGTCAAAACCATGAAAAGCCTCGCCGCGGTGAATATCAGACAGTACGAATCGGCGGCCGCAGCCCTGGATCAGTATTATGTGATTGTCGAAAAGGGATGGCAGGCGCTCTTTCGCGACCGGGTTCATCTGCCCCATAGCCGGACCGATAAGGGAGCCGTGTGCCTGGTTCTGGGGTCCGACCAGGGGATGTGCGGCCAATTCAACGATGTTGTGCTGGATATGGCCCTGGCCCATGCTGACAACCTGAAATCACAGGGCCGGACCTGCTCTTTCTGGGCTGCCGGGGAAAGAGTTCTTTCCGGTCTGGAGGAAGGGCCGGGAGCAGAAGAGTTCTTTTCGCTGCCGAGCAGCATCAACGGCATCAGCGAGCAGATGCACCGGATTGTGGAAACCTTCGGACAGTGGCAGCAGGAAAAAAACACCGCTGTCCTCTATATCATCCATAACCGGCAGGAGCAGAAGGTGATGGGATACCGCCCTTCCCTGAACAGAGTTCTTCCCCTGGACCGGGAATGGCTTGCCGAAAAAAAGGAAACACCCTGGCCCAGCAGGTGCATCCCCATGCTCGGTCTGCCGGAAATGAGGCTGTTTGATCATCTTCTCCGCCAGTACCTCTTTGCCTCTTTTTTCAGGGCCTTCGCCCAGTCCATGGCCAGTGAGAATTCGGCCCGGCTGGCGGCGATGCAGTCGGCGGAAAAAAATATCCTGGAAATGAAGGAACGCCTGCAGGGGTCGTACCGGGAAGTACGGCAGAACCTGATCACATCCGAACTGTTTGACATTATGTCGGGGTTTGAGGCCATCATGGAAGGGTAGCCCCCCGACGGCGAGCGCCCCGCTCTTCAGGAATCAGGGGACCGTCATGATTCTCAGGAGGAGAAGAAATGAAGCGCAAAAGAGCAAGGGTACTGTCCATGATATGCGCGGCCATGTTCGTGGCCGCTCTGGTTCATTGCGGCTGCGTCCGGCCGACGTTGGCGGACGACGGCGAACTTGAGGTACGCCGCACGGTGGTGATGTCGGGACTTGACAATCCGTGGGACCTGGCCTTTGCTCCGGACGGAGCCATGCTGTTCACGGAAAAATGCCGCGGACTGTCCGTGCGCACCGTCGATGGGACGGTTCGGCTCCTGTTCGGAACGGCCGGCGCAGCCTTGAAGGCGGGCGATTTTTTCTGCCAGGGGCAAAGCGGCATGCTGGGCGTCGCACTTGATCCGGCTTTTGCCGAAAACCGCCGCGTCTACGTCTACATGGCCTCGGATGCCGGCGAGGGCAAAACCAATCGCGTCGTGCGCCTCACCGTTGATGACGCCTACACCGGTGTCGCCGATCGTCAGGACATTATCGACGACATCCCGTTCAAACGATCATTCAACCGGTGGGGCCGCTCGGGAGCACACAGCGGAGGCCGCATTCGCTTCAGCCCGTTTGACGGCTACCTGTACGTCACCACCGGAGACAATCACAACGGGCCGCTGCCGCAGGACCTTTCCCGCCTGGGCGGCAAGGTATTGCGGATCGACCAAGACGGCAAGGCCGCAGCCGGCAATAATACCCCACCCGGAGGCGATCCGCGCATCTACACCTATGGGCATCGCAATGTGCAGGGCATTGCCTTCCACCCCGGCACGGGCCGGCCGTTTGCCTGTGAACACGGCCCCGGTCATAACGATGAAGTAACGCCGCTTGCAGCGGGAGGCAACTGC
>JALHJD010000111.1 GCA_022837185.1 Desulfobacteraceae bacterium | reverse complement strand
GCAGGGGCGAGGAGGACCACCCTGGCCAGCCGTCCTTCGTTCTCCAGGGCGTAGACGGTCGCCACCAGCCCTCCGAAGCTTGACCCCACCAGGATCATGTCCTTGCGGCCGGCCAGCAGATGGCGCACGTCACGCAATCGTTCGTCCAGTCCGCCCACCAGATCGGGGATGAGCATGTCGGGGAAATGGTTCCTGAACCATGCCGCCTTGGTTCCCCGGCTGCTGCTGCCAAGGCCGTGCAGAAAAATCCGGTCCGCCACGGGCGTCAATCCTTCTGGTCCAGCAGCCGCTTCTGGCCTTCAAGGGACTGAATCCAGCCGACGGCCTGGGTCACTTCCAGGACCCCCAGGTACTCGCCCTCGTCGCCATAAACCGGAAAATAGCGGATCAGGACCTTGTCGCCCCGGAAATCAATCCAGAATTCAGCCTTGTCGCGGGTCCCGCTCCTGAACCCCTCAACAATTTCCCGGACCACATCGACGCTTTTTTCCGGGTGGCATTTTTCCACCCTGCGGCCGACGACCGACCGGGTCCTGGGAAAGATCTTCACCCTGTCGAGCCGGTTGAAATAGGCCACCGTATCGGCGGCGTCGACAAAGGTCACCTCGAAGGGCAGGGCCTCCATGATGCCGTGGATCTGTTCGTAGGACAGATTCCTGATCAGCCGGGTTTTGACATCCGCCCCCGCCTCGACCTCCCGCAGCATCTGTTCGAACCTGCTCCGGGCCGCGGCGCCGTATGCCTGTTCATCGATTTCGGCAAACCCCTCGAGAAGGTTCCTGTTGTCATCCGCGTCCAGAACCTTCGCGCCCATCTTGTAGAGGACATCGTTTTCCTTCCAGATGTGTTCGGCGCGGATTCGCAGGTATTCCAGACCCCTGCTCCGGTATTCCTCCTTTTCCCCCCCGCCGGCCTCCCGCAGCCGCCCGGCCTGGGCGATCATGGCGGCAAGCAGCTCCCGTTCCGCCTTGTGCTCCATGAGCATGACCCCCAGCGGACCTCCCTCGCCCGGGATGCCTCTGCTCTGCATGAGGGGGAACAGCAGCTCTTCTTCCTTGCGGTTGTGGATCCTGTCACCGAATTCCAGCAGAAAATCCAGGGCACGCCCCATCTGCACCGGATTCGCGGCGCTGCTGTCGAGATCGTCGAGGCACTTTTTGAGAACCGCCATCGCCCGTTCGATCATTTCATGCTCTGCAACCAGAAAATCATCCCACCGTTTCCATTCCATAACTCACCTCAACAGATTGCGTTATTCCCGTTCCCGTCCTGCTTCCAGTCTGGCACAATGAGCCGCCTTTCTCCTTGACTTGTATCAAATTACGGTCCGGCGGGGAAATAAAATCCATTGCCGGCAACTGCACGTTTTCGGCCCGCCGAGCCTGAGGCCGGCTGTCCTGCCTCCTCCCCACGGACGGCTTTCATCCGCCCCGAGAGATTCATTTGAAAAAAACCGCGGTTGGGAGTATTTTGCCAACTTGTCCCCGAACCGGAGGAAGGCACCGATCATCTTTCCGCCGCCCTCCAGCACCCGATCCACTGAACGGGCCAGGGCCACTCCTGTTCAGCGCCGCGGAGAGCAACCATGAAAGCACCTCTGCCGAAAAACGAAACTGAACGGCTCAACGCGCTCACAAGCTTTCAGATTCTCGACACCCCTCCGGAGCCGTCCTACGACGACATCACCCGGCTGGCCTCCTATGTTTGCGAAACGCCCATCGCCCTGATCAGCCTTGTCGACCGCGAGCGCCTGTGGTTCAAGTCCAGGATCGGCCTGAACCTTTCCGAGGCCTCAAGGGAAATAGCCTTTTGCGCCCATGCCATACTGCAGCCGGACATTTTCGTGGTGCCCGACGCCCGCGAAGACCAGCGGTTTGCGGACAATCCCCTGGTCACGGGTGAATCGCAGATCCGGTTTTATGCCGCCGCCCCCCTGGTCACCACCAGGGGTGAGGCGCTGGGCACGATCTGCGTCATCGATCAGGTACCCAAAACATTGAACGATAAGCAGCGGGAGCTGCTGGGCGCCCTTTCACGGCAGGTGATGGTCCAGTTGGAACTGCACCGGCACATACAGGAACAGGAGCGGCAGACCCGGCTGATGGAAGAATATCAGAAAACTCTGAAGGAGACCAACAGCCGCCTGGAGGAAGCCGTTCTGACCGACGACGTGACCGGTTTCCGCAATACCCGTTTCCTGCACGAATACCTCGGCGACTACCTGGCGTCGGACAATGTCGGCGGCCGGAAGATCTCCCTGGTTTTTTTCGATATGGACGACTTCAAGCGGGCCGTCGACGCCCATGGGCATTTAATGGGCTCCAGGATGCTGCGGGAAGTGGCCCAGACCGTGCATCGGCTGCTGGGACCGGATGACCATCTCGTCCGCTACGGCGGGGACGAATTTATCGTCCTGCTGCCCGGTCAGGGCAGAAAGGAATCGTATCCCAAGGTGGTGCGCATGAAAAATGAAATACACGACACCCCCTTTCTGCGCGGGGAGAACCTCGAGGTGCGGCTGACCGCGTCCTTCGGCCTGGCCACGTGCCCCGACGACGCCACGGACCTGCAGCAGCTGCTGGCCGTGGCGGACCACTACCTGTTCCGGAGCAAGGAAAAGGGCAAGGACTGCATCACCCTGTCGGAAATCCGCTGACCGGCCCGGTCCGGCTGCACCCTCAGTTCATGTACGCTCCGCCGCACACCGCAATATACTGCCCGGTCAGATAATCGGCTCCTGGGGAGGCCAGCAGCGCGACCACTCCCGCCACATCGGCCGGCCGGCCGATTCTTTGCAGGGGGGTGCAGGCGGCGGTCTGTTCCTTTGCCGCCGAGGGCAGCCCCGCGGTAGCGTCTGTTTCAATCAGCCCCGGACCGACGGTGTTGACCGTAATTCCCAGCGGCCCCAGCTCCGTCGCCATGACCCGGGCAATGGAGTCCACGGCGGCCTTGGCCGCCGAATGGGCGCTGAAGCCGTATCCCGGATGTCTCGACAGGGTGCTGCTGATGAAAATCAGTTTTCCGGTCAGGCGGGGAACCATGTACCGCAGCACCGCCTGCGAACAGTTGTACAGGGCCTTCATTTCCCCGGTTATTTTCTCGGCGATCTGTTCCCACGACAGTTCGATGAACGGCTTGATCGGGAAATCGATATTGGCGTTGTTGACCAGGACGTCAATGTGTCCATGCCGGCCGATAATTTCCTCCACCATCACGTCCACTGCCTGGCGGTCGCGCACATCCGCCTGAAGGACCATGGACCGGCCGCCGGCCGCTTCGATTTCCGCCGCGACGCTTTCCGCCTTTTCCCGGGAGCTATGATAATTGACGGCAACGACCGCTCCGGCCCGGGCCAGCTCCCTGGCGCATTCGGCCCCTATCCCCCTGCTCGCCCCCGTGACCAGCGCGACTTTTCCAGTGATGCCTGTATCCATGCGTTCTCCTCCTCCCGCTTCCGTCAATCCGTTATCAACCTTCTCCGGTCCCGCCCCTTTTTTGCGCCTGCTCGATCAGTTCGACCAGGGAGAGGATTTTCGGCTTGACCGGTTTCTCAAAGGCTTCGCTCCATTGTTCCGGGGTAAGTTCCCGGCGGAGGTATTCCTCCACGTGAAAATAACCATACCAGCATTGCAGGGTCCGTGAACAGGGCAGGCCTGCGTTTTCCGTGCGGCAGTAGGAAAAATGGATCTGATGGCCCAGCTTCGGGCATCTGATCTGAAAAACATCATCCGGCGGAGTTGCTGCTTTTTTCATGAACAATCCCTGGTGCACCGTCCGGCGGAAGGACAGATCACCGAGGAGCGGGACCGGTCTTTCCATGGAACCCGACCCTGCCGGGCGGAATCCGTTTATCCCTCTTTGTCGCGGACGGGAATTTTTTCCACCACCCTGGGGTAATAGGGTGAATCACTGTCGAGGATGAGGCTGCGCCCCATGCGGCATTCCAGCTTGAATTGAAGATAACCCAGTTTTTTCAACTGCTTGAACTTCACTTTCTCGTCACGGCAGTGGGTCAGCAGGTCTTCGGTGCGGGCAATTTCCTTGCGCAGGGCCACCTCCTCCGGAACATATCCCGCGTTCTTCAGGATCTTGTACGCCAGCCGCAAGTCAGCCGGCACGTTCGACAGGTCTTCAACGGGCAGCGGCCTGTTCTTCCAGTGACTGAGGTCGGGGACCCTGTCGGACTGGAAAAATTCTTCTATCTTTCTTTCGGCAATGATCTGCAACGCGGTCAGCATGGGTAACTGTACTTTTCTCCGGGCCGAATCGTCAAGAACGGTTGGAGAATATATACAACCAGGATGGGGCCTCAATGTCAACCATTCCCTCGGCGGCGCTTCGCACCTCTGTTCCCGCTGCATCCGGCATCGGTCCGGCCGAACCGGGTTGACTTTCCGTCCATGCTTTTTATACTTTCCATTTATTGAATGAACGACCGGAACGGGGAGAGAATACGGACAACCAGACTGCGCAGCAATGCGCGCCATTCAAACCGGACGAAACGAGCATGGATATTTTACGGGAAGCATTAAACAGCATAAGCTGGGAGGTGATCATCAAAACGGGTCTCCGGGTGACCCTGGTTCTCATTATCGCCTGGGTCGCGGTAAAAATTCTGCACAAGCTCACCGGCAGGCTCGAGCGTCATCTGCTGAAAAAAAGCGTGGAAGAAGGCGAGCCCCCCTCCGAATCCCAAAAACGGATCGAAACCATTGTCCGGCTGGTGAAACAGGCCGCCCTGCTCGCCCTGTGGTTGACGATCGTCCTGATTATCTTACGGGAATTCGGCATTGAAATAGGCCCCATCATAGCCAGCGCCGGAATTGTCGGCCTGGCGGTCGGTTTCGGGGCTCAGAACCTGGTCCGTGATTTCATCTCCGGCTTTTTCATCATCCTGGAAAATCAGCTGCGGGTCGGGGACGTCGCCGTTGTCAACGGCACGGGGGGGCTGGTGGAGAAAATAAATTTCCGCACCATTGTGCTCCGTGACCTGGGGGGGACGGTGCACATCTTCCCCAACGGCACGATCAACACCCTGAGCAACCTCACCAACGAATGGTCCGCCTATATTTTTGACATAAGGGTTGCCTATAAGGAGAATACCGACAAGGTTATCGAAGTCATGGCGGAGGTCGGCCGCTCAATGCTCGAAGATAAAGAATTCGGCAACTTCATGCTTGAGCCCCCCGAAATATTCGGGGTCGACAAATTCGACGACTCGGCGGTCATTATCAAGGGAAGGATAAAGACAAAGCCGATCCGTCAATGGACCGTGGGCCGAGAGTTTCTGCGGCGGGTCAAACAGGCCTTCGACGCCCATGACATCGAAATTCCATTTCCCCATCGCACCGTGTACTTCGGCGAGAAAAGCAAGCCCTTCGACCTTCGGATCAGGGAAAAATACGGCCAAAAATTGCCGGACGCCGGGGCATGACGGCCGAATCCCCTTAACCCGACATAAGCCCGGCATGGTACGGCAGGACGACTCACGATCCTGCTGCTGACGGACATCCGGCATTGCCCGCATCCCGGATGTCCTTCATTTATCGTTCTTCCTTAAGCAGCAGTGAGTTTGCCGGGCTTACCGGCGGGTTGGATCCATTGGGTCCGGTAGTCCGGGAGAGCTTGAACAGACCGGTCACCTCCCCGCCGTCGCTGGTGAAATAGAGGTTGCCGTCCGGTCCCTGGATGACCCCGGAAGGGCGGGCGAACCGGCTGCCGTCCGGCCGCTGGAATCCGGTGACAACATTTTCGACGCCGACGGGCTGGTTGCCGGCAAAACGGACCATGACGATTTTCGGCGGTCTTCGCGAATCGTCGCCTCCTCCCGGAGCAACCGCCCATGAACCGTGGATGGCCACCAGGCCGTTGCCCTTGAATTCCGGACTCAGGCGCGCATCGGTGAAAAACTCGACTCCCTGGGGTGTGCTGCGGGCGTCAAAGGTAACCGGGGGCGCCACCGCGTCCGAGGCAGGCCGGGGCGGCGGGGTGGGGGCGCATTCGCCGTCGTGAAAGGCGCCGTCGTAATACTGAAACCAGGGCATGCCGTGATAGGAGCCCTGATGGAGCGGGACAAAAATTTCCGGTGGAAGGTCAAAACCCAGGTTGTCCGGACCGGCGTTTGTCGCGTACAGAATGGTTGTTGACGGATAAAAGGCCAGGCCGATGGGATTGCGCAGGCCGGATGAGTACGGCCGCAGTACCGGGGCGGCGCCGCTCTCATCAAGGACGTACACCCCGCCCCGCCTCCGTTCAAAATCGTAGCTGTCGTCCAGGTATTCATCCGAGCAATTGCCGCTGATGCCGATGCCGATGTATAAGCGCCCGTCCGGCCCGGTCACCACGGTGCGGCTCCAGTGCCCGCCGGTCTGCGAGGGCAGCGGGGTGATCAGGGAGAAATCCCCCGGCCGGAGAGATGTCGGCAGGCCCGTGTACGGCGCACCATGCAGGCCTGCGGTTTCGGCGACATAGAGCATGCCCTCCCGAAAGGCCACGCTATGGTTTCTTCCGGGCAGGGAGACCAGGACCACCGCCGTCGTATACGGCCATTCCAGACGGTAAACGGCGCTGCCCGCCGAACCGGCAAGCAGTTCGAAATGGGGCCCGACGACGAGGAATCGCGGCCTCTCCATGGGAGCCAGAAATTCAACCCGCATCCCTTCCGGCACCATGAGCCGGACAGTGAAGCCGTCGACGGTCAGGATCTGAGGCTGCAGGGTCAGGGCGGGACAGCCTGTCGGCGGGGTTATCAGGAGCAGCGGAACCAGCAACAAAAAGCGACTCAGAATCCTCCCCATATCTCCACCCTCCGGTTGACTCCGTTCTCCGCATCCGCAGCCCGGAGTGCGGATACGCTTCCCCGGCCGCCATCATTGTGCCTAATCTTTATAATATCAGCCGCCTGCCCGTAAATCAAATGCAACTGCAGCAACACCCCGCGGGATTGACGACCCTTGCTTGCGCCTTTCCCTTTTCAATATAATTATCAGTGCCAATTGTCAAAGGTGGGCAAATTCCCGGATCATCGGTTGGGAATTTCACCGAATTGTTCCCCCGCCACTCGGCCCGTCCAAGGGATAACAAGACTAACCATAAGTATTCATTTGACATCTTTCCTTACTGCAACTTGGGCCTGATTTTTGCTTGAAAACAAAACAGGGGACATCCGCCCGGAATGCGGATTGCCCCTTGAAGCCGGCTTGGTCTGCGAAAAGAGCATCTGCCCGTATGGGGAGCATATTTTCGCAGAAGAAAAACAGACCTGTGGATAAAGGCGGTGACATATGTACGGCTTTCCCTCCCCCTGCATACCTTCCCTGGCTATAATGTGGGCCGCGGGCCCGATGATCGGCACTGTACTGGTCACCTCAATCTGGGACCGTCCTGAGCTGATTATGGCCAACGAACTCATCGGCATCCCCATCCTTCTCTATTCGTATATCACCGTTTCGCCCGTTCTCATTCCCGCCTCCCTGTTGTGGTGTTTTCTTATCCACCGCTATCTGAACGGGAAATCCGGTACAAAAAACCGCACCTCCTTTTTCCTTTTTCTGCTCCGTTCCGGAGCATTTGTCGGCCTGCTCTGCGCGATTCTCCCGGGGGTGTCCGCCCTGTTTCTGGGCAAACTCCCTGATCTGCTGCTCTGGTTGGCGACGGGAATGGCCGCCGGAACCTTCTGCGCCTTGCTGTGCTTTCCCATCTGGAACACCCACTTCCGGGCCCGCCGGCCCTTGAGAAAAACCAACGACGGATAAAATTCCCTGTTCATTGCCGGGCCGGCTGGGTACACTGTTTCTTCACTGAACCATTCGATTACCTCCAGGCGCCTCCTTCACGACCCTCCCCGCGGGGCGTATGAAGTGCTGCCGCCTGCCTGGGGAAACAGTCAAGCGGAATCCACCCCGGAGCGCTCCCGGCCTTTGCCGCGCTGTCCGGGGTGGAGCCGGAAATTTTCCCGGCCGAGACCGCGATATGCCTCGGCGAACGGTCCGGACAAATGGATGACACCAGTTGCGTCGCTTTCCTCCAATGGGCTCTTCCCCGCCTTCATCTCAGCTGGCGGGGCTTCCGCAGGGTCCGCCGCCAGGTATGCAGGCGCATTGACCGGCGGATCGCCGCCCTGCAGCTCCACTCCCTCGCATCCTATGCCGCGTACCTGGAGCAGAAGCAGGAGGAATGGGCCGTCCTTGACCGGTTGTGCAGGATCACCATCTCCCGCTTCTACCGGGACCGGGATGTTTTCGACTATTTGGGCAAGGTAGTTCTGCCCGCCCTGGTCCACTCTTCCCTTGTCGGCGAAAAAATCATCAGGGTGTGGAGCGCCGGCTGCGCCTCCGGCGAAGAACCGTATACCGTGGCCATTCTCTGGCATTACAGCCTGCGGCCCAGCTTGCCCTGCCCCCGGCTGGAAATTACGGCCACCGATATCGACCCGGTCTTGATCGACAGGGCCCGGGAGGCATGCTATCCGGCAAGCAGCCTGCGCGATCTGCCCCCTCCGTTGACCGTCCAGGCCTTTGAGCGGAAAAACGGCCTCCATTGCCTGCGGGCAACTGTCCGGAATTATGTCCGGTTTGCGCTGATGGACATCCGGGAACAGGTGCCGGAAGAAGCGGTGCACCTGCTCTTCTGCCGCAACCTGGCCTTCACCTATTTCGATGCGCCCCTGCGGCAGCATATCTGCCGCACCTTCCGCGACAAAATTGCCTTGGGCGGGGCGCTGATCATCGGCAAGCACGAAACAATCCCGCCGGAGATAACGGGCTTTGCCCCCTGGGAAGGCCGGCTGCCCATCTACCGAAAAATCTGACCACAGGATGCCCCCGTGTTCGATCAGCACACCCTGCAGATTTTTCAGATCTTCCTCATAGCCGTCGGTCTCGCCGCCGACTCCTTCGCGGTTTCCGTCAGCAGCGGCGCCATCATCGAAAAACTGCGGCTCCGCCACGCAATGCGTATTGCCCTGTTTTTCGGATTCTTCCAGGGCCTGATGCCCTGGATAGGCTGGCAGGTGGGGACCGTTGCCAGCACTTTCATCCGCT
>JALHJD010000442.1 GCA_022837185.1 Desulfobacteraceae bacterium | reverse complement strand
ATTTTCTCGGCCATCCGGCAATTGAAAATCGTCCACTCCATCGAACGGCTCCGTAAGGGCTGAAGATGGCGGCCGGATCCCTTTTTGATTGACAAAAGCAGCCACTGTGCGATAAGCAGGCCGAGCCTGCGGGTCAGGCGAATAAGAATCCATATCAGGTGAAAAAATGCTAAGCAACCGGCTAAAATATATCGTTGTGTGTTGTTCTGTGCTCATCGCGTGTTTCTGCGCCTTCACCGTTTTTGCCCAGGGGGCAACAAAGCCGGTGGTGGTGATCGATCCGGCGCACGGCGGTGCAGATCCGGGCGTGCTGGGCATTGACGAGACGGCGGAAAAGGATATCACTCTGGCGATCGCCCTGGCCCTGGCGAAGGAGTTGGCGAAAGAGTCCTCCGTACAGGTGGTGCTGACCCGGAATTCGGACAAGGCCGTTTCGCTGGAAGAACGCCGCAAAATCATTTCCGAGCAGAAGCCGGCGATCGTTTTGAGCCTGCATGCCAATGCCGGTTTCGGCAAGACCGCCTCCGGCTATGAACTGTACTATCCGGGATTCAAAAATATTGCGCAGGGCGGAAAAGACGCCGCGGGAAAGGCCGTTGCCGGCTCTCATCAATATTTAAACGATACGGTTAAAATGGCGCGTCTGGTGCAGAAAAATTTCAACGCGATCTTTCCGCGCAAGGACCGGGGATTGAGAGAAGCGGAGGTTCCGCTGGCCGCCGGACTGACGGCGCCCGTGCTGACGGTTGAGATAGGATTTGCGACCTCGCCGGAGGACAAAAAAAAGCTTGCGACGGCCAAAACCCAGACGCAAATCGCCCAGGCGCTGGCCAAAAGCATCAAATCCTTTTTTTAGGTGATCCGTGTTTCAGAGGAATGCAGACAGAGGGTACGGCGAACTTCGGCCTATCCGCATCAGCAATCATTACGTGAGAAACGTTCCGGGATCGGTGCTGGTGGAGTTCGGGCACACCAAAGTGCTGTGCGCCGCTTCTCTCGACGACAAGACGGCGCCTTTTCTGAAAAACACGGGCAAGGGCTGGCTCACCGCGGAATACGCGATGCTGCCCATGTCCACGCCGGTCCGCTCGGCCAGGGAAGCCGCCCGCGGCAAAGTGGGGGGCAGGACGCAGGAAATTCAGCGGCTCATCGGCCGGTCGCTGCGGGCCGTGACGGACCTGACCGCTTTCGGCGAAAGAACCGTTTATATCGACTGCGACGTCCTGCAGGCGGACGGCGGAACGCGGACTGCCGCGATCACCGGAGCCTTTGTAGCGCTGGTCGATCTGTTCAGGGAAATGAAGCGCCGGGGGCAGATACCGGAAATCCCCGTCCGGGATTATGTGGCGG
>JALHJD010000110.1 GCA_022837185.1 Desulfobacteraceae bacterium | reverse complement strand
CACGGAAAAACCGCAATCGCACAGCACGTGAACGCTGCCGGAGGTGACGACCTGTATGGATGTGTTGCCGTGTTCCGGGTCGCAGGCCTCACCGACCCCTAAAAACAATATCTCCATACCGTTTTTTCCTCAGCCTTCCGCGGCCCGCGGCAAAAAATCCGCCGACCCCCCCGCTGTCCTCACCTCCACCCGTTCCCGCAGCTGGCCGGGGGAAAATGGCAGAAATGTAAAAAGGAGCCGTTCCAGTTCGATGCAGCTGATAAAATTCTCCCTGATCCGCCGGTGCATCTCCGGATCACCCAGACCATAATGATGCAGGATGTATTCCAGACGATCATCCAGGCTGACGATCTCTTCGTGCCGGACCCGCTTGTCGGCGTAATAGATGATCTCCCGGGGCGTGAAGATCCCTTTGCCGCGGCGGACTGCGTCATGGTCCCGGAGCAGGACGTGTTGTTCGACGATCTCGGCCACTTCCGGATATCCCAGGCGGCGGCAGATTTCCCCTCCGGCCCTGGCGTGGTCGCATCTGTTCCCCAGGCACGGGGTCTTGGCAATATCGTGGAGCAGGGCACCGGCCGTGACCAGATTCCGGTCCGGCACCAACGGCGGCAGCCTGTCCCCTTCAAGCAGTCCCTGGACGATGCGCCGGGCAACCCTGGCCACAATCACCGAATGCCGCCTGATATTGGGCAGCATCCCGTGTTCGTCCATCAGCCGGAAACATTCGGCTACATCCGGGACCTGCATTCTTGCCCCATCTTTATCCGCGGCTCAGGCGGTGTACGGCGTCCACCGCTATTCTGGCCTGTTCAGGCGGCGTCTGGGGCAGAATCCCGTGACCGAGATTGAAAATATGGCCCCGGCCGCCGGCCGCGTCATCGAGCAGCTTTTTGATCCGGGCTTCCAGGTCGGTTTTCGGCAGAAACAGGGCGACGGGATCAAGGTTGCCCTGGACGGCATGGTCGCCGACCCGCCGCACGGCATCCTTGATGTTGATCCGCCAGTCAAGACCCAGGACATCCGCACCCGCGGTGCGGGTCAGTTCAATCAATGTGGCCCCGTTGTTGGCAAAATAGATGATCGGCACATCGGTAACCTCGCGCAGATCACGGATAATCGACTGGACATAGGGCAGGGCGAACCGCTCATAGTCGCAGGGCGCCAGCACTCCGGCCCAGGAATCGAATATCTGCAGGGCCTGGGCGCCCGCCCTGGCCTGGGCCTGCAGATAGAGGCTGGTGCAGGTGGTGATCTTCCTCAGCAGGGCGTCATACATCTCCGGGGCCTGGAACATCATCTTCTTGGTTTCCAGGAATACCTTGGACGATCCGCCCTCGATGAGATAGGTGGCCAGCGTGAAGGGGGCGCCGGAAAAACCGATGAGCGGCACCTTGAGCTCCCGCCTCAGCAGGCGGATGGTCTCCATGACAAACGGCATCGATTCTTCCGGGTCCGGCACCACCAGGGCGTCCACCGCTTGTTGGTCCCGGACCGGCCGGGCGAAGACCGGCCCCTTTCCCTCATGGAAATCGAGCTCCAGGTTCATGGCCTCCATGGGGATCAGGATGTCCGAAAAAAGAATGGCCGCGTCAAAACCGAATATGTCAACGGGCTGAAGAGTTACTTCGGTGCAGAGTTCGGGGCTGTGGCAGAGTTCAAGAAAAGTCACCTTGCTGCGGACCTTCTGATATTCAGGCAGATAGCGCCCGGCCTGGCGCATGAACCAGACCGGAGTGTATTCCGTCTTCTCCCCCCGGCAGGCGCGTAAGAAAGTGTCGTTCATCGATATGTCCTTTGGTAACTGGTTTAACCGGGGCTTCAGGTTCCCGGCTGATAACTGCAGAACGGCTCCTGGGCAAGGTAATCGCCGGTCATGGCGTACGCCCGGGCCCTGCAGCCGCCGCAGACATTGACATACTCGCAGCGGCCGCAGTTATCTTTATAGCCTTTGAAATCCCGCAATTCCAGAAAAAGTTTCGAGTTTTCCCATATGTCCTTGAACGACTGCTCCCGTATGTTGCCCGCCGATTTCGGAAAGTAGCTGCAGGGCAGAACATTGCCGTCGACGTCGATCAGGCAGATAAGCTGTCCGGCAAGGCACCCCTTGGAACCGCCGGTGGAAAACTTGAGGGAGCGGCGCTTGAACCGCTCGCCCTCCTTTTTGGAGCGCTGCAGAACAAGGCGGTAATACTGCGGCGCGCACGTCGGCCGCACCAGCAGCTCGTCCTCCTCTTTTTCCATGTCATAGTGCCAGTTCAGCATATCCTCATATTCGCTTTCCGGGATCAGCTCGGCCATGATCTCTTCCCCGCGGCCGGTCGGCACGATCATGAACAGATACCAGGCGCTGGCGTTCAGGCTTTTGACCAGCCGGTAAATCTTCGGCGCCTCGTCCTTGTTCCGCTGGGTGAAGGGGGAGTTGATCAGAAAGGGAATGCCGTGCTCGTTGAACAGGCGGATGGCGTTCATGGTTCCGTCAAAGGCGCCCTTCTGGTTGCGGAAGTTGTCATGCACCTCGGGGGTTGACCCGTCGAGACTGAGAGAAACCATCTTGATGCCCGCTTCCTTGATCCTGCCGCATGTTTCCTCGTTGACCAGGGTGCCGTTGGTGGCGAGGCACATCCGCATTCCGAGCCCGGTCCCGTAGGCGGCGATGTCAAACACGTCCGCCCGCAGCAGCGGCTCACCCCCGGAAAGGACCATGACCGGATCGGCATAGCTGTGGATATCGTCGAGGATCCGCTTGGCCTCGGCCAGGGAAAAGTCGGGATGATCCTTGACCTCCAGTTCGGAAGCGGAACGGCAATGTACGCACTTGAGATTGCAGCGACGGGTGATTTCCCAGGCAATCCATTTCGGCTCAAATTTCATAGACACTCCGAAGAATAGGAATAATTTTCATATTAAGCATTTTGAATATATTCACCCGGCCGACCCCGGTCAACCTGTTTATGGCGCGAGGTGGAATTGATCTTGTCTTGAGCTGCAACTTATGAGAAAATGTTTGTATATTAAATCCGTTGCCGAGCATTTTGTGAACAAGGGAGCAGACGGAAAAACAAGGAGGCTGCATGATGAACGTCAAAACGATACTTACCCCCATCGATTTTTCCGAAAACGCGGCAAAAATTGCCGCGGCGGCGATTTATGTCGCCGGCAAATTCAAGGCCGACATCCATTTCGTTTTTGTCGTGCAGGAATTTGAGGACTATACCGGTTTCATGGCCCCGCCGGTCAACATGATCAACCTGAAAGAGGAAATTTTTGAGTCCGCCCAGCAGCAGATGAACACATTCGTCGACGAAAGGATGCAGGAATGCACCGAGGCCGGAATCCCCACGGTCCAGGGGAAGGTGTTGACCGGGGACATCTCCGAAGAGATCCTGGCCTATGCCAAAAACAATAACTGCAACATGATCATCATGGGGACGCACGGCTATAAGGGTCTGGAGCGCATACTTTTCGGCAGCATCGCCGACAAGGTGGTCAAGAATGCCTGCTGCCCCGTCCTGACGATCAATCCCTACCAGGAGGAGTGCGAAAAAAAATAGGGCGCCCGGATGGGCCGCCGCCCGTCAGGCTCCTTCCAGCACACCCACCACGCAACCGGAGCCGGCGGGCAGCGGCTCGGTGAAAAGCTTTTCGCCCCCATCGGCAAAGGCATCGAAAAAGAGGTGCGCCGGTGATATGCCGGGGCAGGCGAAGAGGCTGAGCCGGGTTCGCCCGCAGGTCCCGGGCGGGTAGTAGTCCGCCAGCAGCTTTGTCCACGCCTCCTCCTCCGCCGCCGACCACAGATCGAGGTCAGGCTGTCGGGCGGTTTCCGGATTGTCCAGCACCGCAGCCAGTTTTCCGCGCAGGGCGGCGCTGTCGCTTCTGAAACGGGAAATCTTGAAAAACAGCTCCTCCCCCTGCGGATGTCCGGCCGGCAGCAGACAGTCGAGGAGATGTGCGGCCCGGTGTCCCGCCCGGCTTTCATACCGTTCAAGCAGCATGTCGACTCCGTCCCGGTCTCCGGCCAGGAAAATGCGGCCGGCATCGGACCGGCCGGCGCCCAGGGCAAACAATTTCGCCCAGGCCGCACATCGCAGCTTCTGCATTTTCTCCCTGCCCGCCCCGGCCGCCTCGGGGAGCACGGCCGTCTTGAAAGGGGTATCTTCCCCGCTGCGCAGCTCCCTGAGCAGTTGTTCCTCTTTTGCCCGTATCCGCCGCAGTTCCCCCAGCAACTCCCCCTGCTCGGCGTCATACAGCTCGCCCAGCTTCAGGACCAGCCTTGCCTGCCATAACAGCCGGGCCGCTTCGTCCTGGTCGGCGGGGGTCGCAGTCTCGCCCGACAGGAGCCTGGAAAGAATAGACGTCCTCGATTCCGCTTCCCTTCTGCTCGCCGAGGAGATGCCGGCCAGGGCAACATGCCCGAGGCGGGCCGCGTAGTCCTCGCGGCGGTTCCGGAGGTCGGACACCATGCGCAGGAACCGTTCCCGCTCCCCGCCCAGGGGCGCGGGAACCTCGGCCCGGCAGAGTGACCGCCGCTCCATCTCCTCGCACACAACACTGTGCAGCTCGTCCGGGACCACATCATTTTCAACGGTCTGAAAGTAGACAAGCTGATCGAAAACCTGTACAAGTGGAATGAGCATCCGCTCCGAGGGAACCGTATCCGGAAACAGTATCGCTGATCTGACATTCATATGAAGACGCTGCACGAAAAAATTACCTTTATTCTGACGGGTCTGGCCTACGTTCTTTTTCACCTGGGCAAGATGCCCGATACGGGCTCCGTGGTGGTCGGCACCACCACCGCCCTGCTCAACACCCTGCCTTTTGAAATAGCCTTCACCTACCTCATTGTCGCCTTTATCCGCCGCACATCCGGGGGGCGGCGGCCGCCCTGGGACAGGATCCTGCGCATCTTTTTCACGGTGGGGATCGTCTTCGGCCTCGTATACAACCTGTACGTCAGGGGAGCCGTGGAACAACTGAAGCAGGAGCCGGAGGTTACCGCAACACGCTCCCTGGGGGATGATAGCCGGAACGAACCGTCGTATTGGGCATGATGACGCTTTCCCGGCCCACCACCGCGCCGGGGCTGGTCACTGCATTGCAGCCCGTCTGAACCCTGTCCCCGAAAATCGCCCCGAACTTTTTCAGCCCCGTGGGGATCGGACCGTCCCCGGTCCTGACCTGCACCTCGCCGGGAATAAAGCGGAAATTGGCCAACTTGGTCCCGGCCCCGAGATTGACCCCGCCGCCCAGGACTGAATCGCCCACGTAGGCAAAATGTCCCGCCTTGGCATCATTGAGAAAGACGGAGTGCTTGACTTCGGTGGCGTGGCCGACCACGCACCTCCGGCCGACAAGACAGTACCCCCGGAGATACGCCCCCTGCCGGATTTCCGTGTGGTCGCCGATGACGGCCGGTTCCTTGATCATGGCCCCGGACTCGACCAGGACTCCGCTGCCGATGCGGATCCTGCCGCCCAGGAAGACCGCCCCGGCCATTATCACCGACGCCCCGATCAGCTGCTCGTTTCCCCTGAACACCTGCAGGCCGCCACGGGTCGCGTCTCCGTACCGGATCGAACAGTCCCGGCCGGAACTGATGGCGCCCTGGTACAGGACAAGAGGCTCATCGACCAATTCCCCCCTGATCAGCCGCTCATGGTCGATTGCCTGCGCGGCGACATCGTCGCAATAGGATTTCAGGCGGCGCAAGGCATCCCAGACGTGGCCGCCGCCTGAAAACAGGTCGGCGTAGGCGAAATCGGTGAGATCGAAAAAATTCTCCGGCTCAAGCATGGTCATCCTGCAAGGTAGTACAAAGCGATCATCCCGATGATCGATCAGAGGACGCCGTCCTGATCCGCCGCCCGCGCCGTTTCCCGGTGGGCGACGATCACGGCGCGCCGCG
This sequence comes from Desulfobacteraceae bacterium, assembly GCA_022837185.1. Taxonomy (GTDB): domain Bacteria; phylum Desulfobacterota; class Desulfobulbia; order Desulfobulbales; family Desulfobulbaceae; genus UBA10518. Next base: position 3,199 of record JALHJD010000110.1, on the reverse strand, counting down.
GCAGTCGGCCGCTCCCTTTCAAACCCTTGGCGGAGCGGTCCCATTCTCTATATTGAACTGCTTCGTTTTATACAAGAAAAAAAGGCGCCCTGCCGGAGTAGCGGTCTCTTCTTGACTAACCGCATCTATGTGTTTACTGTCAAGTTCATTAACCGGAATATCACAGTCATGTTTGACTGTTGCAAGGAGGTACACGTGGAATTCAATGATTCGTTATCCACCAGTATGGACGACTTCAGCGACAATGTCCAGGATCTCGAAATACCCGATTCCCTGCCGCTGATGGCCGTCCGCGACGTGGTGGTCTTCAATTACATGATCATCCCTCTTTTCGTCGGCCGCCCGGGGTCCATCGAGGCCGTCAACGAGGCCATGGCCCACGAAAAGCTGTTAATGCTCGTCTCCCAGAAAGACGCCACCAAGGACAACCCGGGACCCGACGATCTCTACCGTGTCGGCATGGTCAGCATGATCATGCGCACCCTGAAGCTTCCCGACGGCCGCCTGAAAGTCCTGGTCCAGGCCCTTTCCAAATCCCGGATAAAAGAGTTCCTGCAGCGGGAACCCCATTACCGGGTCGCCATCGAACTGATCGAGGAGCCCGACAACGTCGAAATAACCGTCGAGGTCGAAGCCCTGATGCGCACCGTCCGGGAACAGACGGAAAAGATCATGTCCCTGCGGGGGATCCTCTCCTCGGACCTGATGATGATCATCAACAATATCGAGGAGCCGGGCCGGCTGGCCGACCTGGTCGGGTCAAACCTGCGGCTCAAGGTCAGCGAGTCGCAGAAAATCCTGGAGACCGTCGACCCGGTGGCGCGCCTCAAGCTCGTTGCCGATCTGCTGAACAAGGAGCTCGAGGTCTCGACTGTTCAGGCCAAAATACAGTCCGACGCCAAACAGGAGATGACCAAGACCCAGAGGGAATACTACCTGCGTGAACAGCTGCACGCCCTCAAGAAGGAATTGGGGGACGATGACGGCTATATGCAGGAGATCGACGAACTGCGGGCCAAGATCAAAAAGAAAAGACTGCCCAAGTACGCCAAAAAAGAAGCCCGCAAGCAGCTCAAGCGCCTGGAGATGATGCATCCCGACGCATCCGAGGCGACCATCGTCCGGACCTACATTGACTGGATCCTCGATCTGCCCTGGAACGAATCGAGCACGGACCGGCTCGACCTCAAAGTCGCGGCCGCGGTCCTTGACGAGGATCATTACGGCCTGGAAAGGGTGAAGGAGCGCATCCTGGAATTTCTCGCCGTCCGCAAGCTCAACAAGTCAACCAAGGGCCCCATTCTCTGCTTCGTCGGCCCTCCCGGAGTCGGCAAGACTTCGCTGGGCCAGGCCATCGCCAAGGCCATGGGCCGGCAGTTCCACAGAATGTCCCTCGGCGGCATGCGGGATGAAGCGGAAATCCGGGGTCACCGGCGGACGTACATCGGCGCGCTGCCCGGCCGTATCCTCCAGGGATTGAAAACAGTGGGCACCAACAATCCCGTTTTCATGATGGACGAGATCGATAAAATCGGCGCCGATTACCGGGGGGATCCGTCTTCGGCCCTGCTCGAAGTCCTTGATCCCGAGCAGAACTCCAGCTTTTCCGATCACTATCTCAACATGCCCTTCGATCTCTCCAGGGTCATGTTCATCACCACGGCCAACATGAGCGACACCATTCCTCCTCCCCTGATGGACAGGATGGAGGTCATCCGCCTCTCCGGTTACACCCTGGAGGAGAAAGTGGTCATCGCCCGCAAATATCTCCTGCCCAGGCAGATCAAGGAAAACGGCATCAAAACCCGGCAGATCCGGCTGGATGACCAGGCCCTGGAACACATTATCACCCATTACACCCATGAAGCCGGGGTCCGCAACCTGGAGCGCGAACTGGGCAAGATCTGCCGCAAACTGGCCCGCAAGATCGCTGAAGGCGGCAAGGGCCCCTACAGCATCACCCTCAACACCCTGGGCAAGTATCTCGGCCCGCCCAAATATCTGCCGGAAGCCGAACTCGATACCTTGATGCAGCCGGGGCTGGCTGTCGGACTGGCCTGGACCGAGGTGGGCGGAGAACTGCTGCACATCGAAACCAACATCATGCCCGGCAAGGGGAAGCTGATCCTCACCGGCCAGCTCGGCGAAGTCATGAAGGAATCGGCCCAGGCGGCCCTCAGCTACTGCCGGAGCCGCTCCAGCCAACTCGGTGTTGCCGAGGACTATTTCGATACCATTGATATCCACGTCCATGTGCCCGCCGGCGCCATTCCCAAAGACGGGCCCTCCGCCGGCATCACCATGGCCACGGCGTTGTATTCCGCCATTGTCGGCAGGAGCGTGAAAAAAGGGCTGGCCATGACCGGCGAGGTGACCCTGCGTGGCCGGGTGCTGCCCATCGGCGGATTGAAGGAAAAGGCCCTTGCCGCCTTGAGGGCGAGAATAAACAAGATCATCATCCCCATGGAAAACCAGAAGGACCTGGTGGACATCCCCGAAGAGCTCCGGAAAAAAATCACCTTCCTGCCCGTCAAGGATATGGATACGGTAATCGAACTTGCCCTGGGCAAGGCAAAGAAGCAGCATGTCCGGCACAGTACCGGGTCCGGAAAGGCCAGACAGGCTGTCGCCTAAACCGGACCATGAACGGAAACGGCGGCTCCGGCGCTCCCTGCTCCTGGCCTCCGCCCTGGTGCTGCTTGCCTCAGCCGCCTGTTCCTGGTGGATCGCGTCGTACGCCTTCAGTCCGTCAACCCCCGATCACGGGACAACGGTCCTTGTGCCCAGGGGGGCCGGAGCCAGGGAAATACAATCCATCCTGGCCCGGCACGATCTCATCGGTGATGACAGCCGATTCCTGGTCCTCGCCTATCTGACGCGCACCGCCGGCCGCCTGCGGGCCGGTGAGTACCTCATCCCGCCCCGACAGACCCCGCTGCAGATTCTCCGGCTTCTGGAAAAGGGCAAGGTCGTCCTCCATCCGGTCACCATCCCCGAAGGGTCGAACATAGTGCAGATCACCCGGATACTCGAAGGGGGGGGCTGGATCAACGGCCCGCTGTTCATGCGGCTGGCGGGCGACCCCGCCTTCATCGAAACCCTCGGCCTCGATCTCCCCAGCCTGGAGGGGTACCTCTTTCCCGACACCTATCTGCTGACCAGGGGGGAAGTCACCGAAAAGTCCCTGCTGACCATGATG
>JALHJD010000441.1 GCA_022837185.1 Desulfobacteraceae bacterium | reverse complement strand
CATCGAGTGGGACAAACACAAAATCAACCTGTTGGATACTCCGGGCGACTCCAATTTCACCTACGATATTACCTGTTCGCTGAGCGTCGTCGACAACGCCCTGGTGGTCATCGATTCCGTGGGCGGCGTGGAATTCCAGACGCAGAAAGTGTGGGAAATCGCTGATGCCTACGCCCTGCCCCGTATCATTTTCATCAACCGCATGGATCGTGAACGCGCGGATTTCGGCAAGGCGCTCGAAAGCGTCAAGGCAAAACTGAAAAAGAAAGGCACTCCCGTCTGCCTGCCCATCGGCGCGGAAGACAAGTTTCAGGGCATTGTGGACCTGATCGCCATGAAGGCTTACACGTTTGCCGACAACAAAGGCGTCGGCAAAGCCGTCGATATCCCCGCCGACCTGCTCGAAGAAGCCAATGCGCTCCGGTCTTCCATGGTGGAGGACATCGCGGAAGCGGATGAAAACCTGATGAACAAATACCTCGAAGAAGGCGAATTGTCCGCGGACGAAATCAAAGCGGGCTTGAGAAAGGGCGTCATTTCCGGCGGCATCGTTCCGGTCCTCTGCGGATCGGCCGCCAAAGGCATCGGCGTCATTCTCGCGGAGCAAAACCTCGGTTTTGCGCAGCGGCTGGCCGATCGAGTGGTCGTTCTGGCTGGCGGTAGCGTTTCTTTCAGAGGCGGCCGCAAGGAATTGCAGGATCAGGATGCCGTTATGCGCGCCTACATGGGCGCAGAAGTACAAGAGGTCGTCAATGCATAACTCAATTGAAAGCAGGCCCGGCTCGGCCCAGGCGGGCCAGCTTCCCCTTGCCGGTGTGAGAGTGATCGATCTGACGCGACTCGCTCCAGGCCCATACTGCACGATGCTGCTGGCAGATATGGGGGCGGATGTGATTGTGGTAGGCGGCGGTCAGGGCGCGCCTACCGTGCTGACTGAGCTGGCGCGAGGAAAGCGCTTCATAAACCTCAATTTGAAAAGCAAGGAAGGGCAGCAGGCATTGCATCGGCTGGTTGAAGGTGCCGATGTGGTGATTGAGGGTTTTCGCCCAGGCGTTGCAGATCGCCTCAATGCCGGTTACGAGCAGCTGTCTGCAATCAATCCCGGCCTTGTTTATTGTTCCCTGACCGGTTACGGGCAGAACGGGCCGCGTAGTCATGAAGCTGGTCATGACATCAATTACCTGTCGCTGAGTGGTTTTCTCGGGGCGGTCGGTCCTGATGACGCACCACCGACGGTGCCGCTCAACCTAGTTGCCGATTTTGCGGGCGGCAGCATGGTTGCAGCCTTCGGCATTGCCTCGGCCCTGTATTCCAAGGCGACGACTGGGAAAGGGCGCTATCTGGATGTCGCCATG
>JALHJD010000440.1 GCA_022837185.1 Desulfobacteraceae bacterium | reverse complement strand
CTTTTTCGTTTTTAGCCGCCGACAGAAAAACGGCGCCTGCGGCGTCAGAGAGCATCCAGCGCAGGAAGTCCGACTCGAAGGCCAGAATCGGATGGTTTTTAAAATCGGGATCGCCGGGCAGATGATCGAAAAAGTTGGAGCGCAAAAGCGACGACGCCAGCTCGGAACCGGTGGCGACGGCGTTGCCGGAGAGTCCCAGGGCGACATTGGCGCAGGCGGCCTTGAGCGACGTGATGCCCGACAGGCAGATGCCCGACGTGCTGATCACCTCGCAGGGGCCGAGCCCCAGCTCGCCGGCCACCATGAGACCGTGCCCCGGCGCGATGACGTCGGCCATCGACGTGCCCGAGCACAGACACTCGATATCCATGACGGAAAAGCGGTCGTAGGGATGAAGGCGCCGCACCGCCTCCGCGGTGAGCGCGGCGTTGGTGTAGTTGAGCCTGCCCGTCGCGCGGTCGATGGCATAGTAGCGCGTCCGGATTCCGTTGTTTTTCAAAACGCGGGATTTGACGCGGGAACGGACATCGTGAATTTTTCCCAGAACCTCCTCAATCTCGTCGTTGGTCACGGGCTCGTTGGGCAAGAAAGCGGCAATGTCATTAATGTAAACGTCCATGGATCTCCTTTAATGCGGCGTATGGGGTTTTTCGTGCAGCCTTTTGACGAGTTCCGCATACGTGCGATAAAATAATTCCTCCGGCATTTTCGTGCGGGTGACGGCATTGGTAAACGTGTAATAGTCCAGATCGGAAATGACGATTTCTTCTTTCAGAGTTTCGTAAAGCGCTGTGCCCGGCATCGGCGTCAGGACCGATACCACGGGAACTTCAATCCGGTGGGATACGATGAACCGCTCCAGTTTTGCAAAGTCTTCTTCCGTGTCGGCAGGCGACGCGATGAAGTCGCCGATGATGACGATGCCGAGCTCGTGCAGAATGTCGACGGCTTTCCGGATGACGTTGCCCCGGTATTTCTTGTTGTAGGCGGCCAGCCGGTCATCGGCGATATCCTCAAAGCCCACCACGACCGCGTAAAGCCCCGCCTCTTTCCACTTTTTCATCAGGTCCACATGTTTGACGACGGTGTCGGCGCGGACGTCGGCGAAAAATTTTCTCGTAAGCCCGGCCTGCAGAATCTTATCGCACAGGAGGCCGGCCTGCCTGGCGTTGCCGAAAGTGTTGGCGTCGACCAGGCGGACAAAGGGAATATCGCCCAAAAGGCCGATATCGCGCAAAACAGCATCGGAAGAATGCGTCAGATACTTTCCGCCGGTCATTTTCGGAATGGTGCAGAAGGAGCAGTCATGCGTGCAGCCGTAAGCCGAGATGACAAAGCCCATGGCCAGGCCCAGTT
>JALHJD010000439.1 GCA_022837185.1 Desulfobacteraceae bacterium | reverse complement strand
CGGGATCGAAGAAAGTTTCATACAAGTTGTCGATCGGAAAGACCCTGCTGCCCAGGCGGACCGAGAGGTGTTTCGCGCCGCCCTGAGAAGCGTTGAAATAGCCTTCCGGCGTGATAGCGATCCACTCGCCGTCCCAAAAGCTCACGAACTGCGCCATTTCCCTGCCTGTGGCGATGTCCCAGAGCCTTGTCGTGCCGTCGTTGCTTCCGGACAGGAGACGCTTTCCGTCGCGGCTGACGGCGATAGACCGGATAAAGCCCCTGTGCCCTTCGAAGGCGCGAACCTCTTTGCCCTGGTCCAGATCCCAGAGCCTCAGAATGTTGTCGCCTCCCGCCGAAACGGCAAACCGGCCGTTAGGAGTGAAGGCAAGATCATTTATCCACGAAGATGTGGAAGCGGATGTTTCGCCGAATGTTCTGATCATCGCTCCGGTTGCCCGATCCCATAACTTAATGGGAGGGGCTTTATAGGCGTATCCGGCGGTGATGACCCGGCTGCCGTCGGGACTGATATCCACGAGGGATGCGTTTTCCGTTTCTTTTGTATGGGGATTGGCGGCCAGAAATGCCCCGATTTCCCCGCCCGTTTCCATATCCCACAGTTTGGCGGGCTCGTATCCGGTGGCCGAAACGGCATACCTTCCATCCGAACTCACGGCCAGCGATTTGATGGCTTTTTTATGGCCCTGAAAAACTCTGGCGCTTTTTTCACTTCCCGGGGAAATGCCGACGCGGCCGATCGTGCGTTTCTTTCCGTTCCGGTCTTCAAGAGTTGCCGCGGCGGGCGTCACGTTTACCGGAAACGTTTCGTTGCCCCGCCTGACGCCAAAGGCGAGGGTTTTGCCGGCGCTTTTCTGGATAACGGATACAAATTGGCTCCAGGTGTCCACGGGAATGTCGTCAACAGAAACGATGACGTCCCCCGGCAGCAGCTTGGCTTTCTCAGCCGCCGAACCTTTTGCGATAACGCCGGCGACGATGCCCGGCGATTTTCGCGCGACATCCCACAGCTTCAGCGTTCCGTCGCTTTCTCCGGTGAGGACGAATTTGCCGTCCGGGGTGAACACCGCCGCGTCCACCAGATTTCCGGTTGCGATTTCTTTGACGGTTTTGCCGCTTTCCATATCCCAGAGTGCAAGCGGCATGTCGCCGCTTTGCGAAAACACATATTTCCCGCCGGGGCTTACGGCAACGCCCCGGCTGCCGGTGCTCATGCCTTCAAAAGTCCCAAGCAGACTGCCGGTGGTGAGATCCCACAGCCGGCTGCCTGAAACGACGCGGTTTCCATCGGGGCTCACGGCTGTGCTGGACACGGTTTTGGCGTAACCCCGGAAGGTTCTGTGCGGCATATGGGGATTTTTCATATCC
>JALHJD010000109.1 GCA_022837185.1 Desulfobacteraceae bacterium | reverse complement strand
GTCGGTGGTTCGGACTGGCTCCTCCGCCACATGCAGCCCAATGGCCGGTTTCTCTATTATTACGACGGGGTGAAGGACTCCGAGGTCGATTTTCAGCACCCGAACATGACCGACCCCACCTACTACAATATTCTCAGGCACTCCGGGGGCACGATCACCCTGCTCAGGGCGTATGAGCTGACCGGTGAAAAAAAATATCTGGATGGGGCGGCGGCATCCATCGAATTTTTTCTCACCGTTATCAGGGAGCATGCATATCAGGGCCGTTACGCCTGCTACCCCTTCTTCAACAAAAAATCCAAGCTCGGCGGGGCGGGCATAGGCCTGGTCGCCCTGCTCCACCACTACCGCCTTTCCGGCGATGCCCGATACCGGCGATACATCGACGGCCTGGTCAATCATATCCTGTCCAGGATTTCCGCCGGCGGCGAAATGATCGGCTATTTCATCCATCCCCGGTTCAACGGGGGCCGGGAGATCCTTGACCCGGACGAAAAGACCAGGGAAAAGCTCTTTTCCTTTTATTATCCGGGGGAGGCCCTGCTCGGTCTGGCGCTGTATCTCCGGCACATGCCGGACATTGAGCCGCGGCTCAGGGATCTGATCCTGACCGGGAGCAAAAGCGCCCTGGACTTTCTGATCCACATCCGGCCCCGGAAATATCATGATCTTTTCGCCCCTCTCCCCTCCGACGGGTGGCTGATGCAGGCCATCGAGGAATGGGTGAGGATAGAAGGCTTTGCCGAGCAGAGTTACATCGATTTTGTCTGCAACGACGCCCAGGCCATGATCGATCATATGTACCAGGAGGACGACGCCCCCTATTTCGACTACATCGGGGCATACTACTACCGGTACGGCGACCATGCCTATCCGGACGGGGCGCGGTGCGAAGGTCTGATGGCCGCCTGGTGCCTGGCCCGGCACCTGGGCGACGCCAGGCGCGCGGCGCACTTCATGAAGTACCTGCGCAAGGCCGCCAAGAACCTCCTCTACACCTACAACACCCCGGAGTCCTGTTATGCCCATCTCAAGCCGGAAAAAAGCGTCGACAGTTTTCGCTTCAAGCTGACCAGGCAGTGGATGCGGGTGGACTCCGTCCAGCATGCCGCCTGCTTTTTTGCCCGGCTGTACAAGGCCATGGAGGACCCCTGCGTAGCAGGCGAACAACGGCAAGGCAAGGCACCGATTGCCGCCGCCGCGCAACCCCGACGATTGTCCCCTGGTTCGTAATGACCCCTTTTGCAAACGATAATGGACCGTAAAAAACTCATTTATGTTTTCGCCCCTCATCCGGATGATGAAACCCTGGCCTGTGGCGGAACAATCGCAACAAAGGCTGCGCAGGGCCGCACCATAAAGGTGGTTGTCCTGACCGACGGAAAGGGATCCCACCGGTCATACGACAATCCCCTGCTGCACACACTGGCGGCACGGCGAGAACAGGAATCCCGGGCAGCCCTTGCATTACTGGGGGTCCGTAATGGTGACATCACCTTTCTCCGGCATGCGGACCGGGGACTGGAAGCATCCCGGCAGCAGGCATACGATGCCATTCTCACCCTGCTGATACCGGACAGGGAGCGTATTGAGGAAGTCTATTTTCCCCACACCTACGACAGCCATCCTGATCATATAACCACCTATGAAATTGTGAGCGAAGCGCTGGATGTCCTGCAGTACAAGGGATCGCGCTTCATGTACATGGTCTGGGGAGAGACCGGCGACCTGTTCTTCAGCAAAAGGGTTGTCCGGGATATTGCCCCGGTGCTCGAATTGAAGAAAAAGGCGATCCAGCTCTATACAAGCCAGATCGAATGCATCGTGCCGGAACAGAAGGAGCCGAACCTGACTCCCTCGTTTCTCCAGGCTTTGCAGAAATCCACTGAAGTCTTTTTCGTGTACAGAAACCATTTGACCGCCTATCATCCGCTGCCCTCAAGTCAGCTCTTCCGGCCGCGCGACGCGCACGCGGAAAGATTTACGCGGATCTACCAGGCGGCAAAATGGCAGAAAAAGGAAACCGTCTCCGGCGTCGGCTCAAAAGTACGCTACACCAGAAAAATACGCGAGGTTCTGCAAGGCATCATTGACGGGCATGATGGAGGAAATCCGCTGGTCATCACCGACCTGGGATGCGGAGACTGCAACTGGATGAAGGAGGTCAACCTGCGGGACAGCCTGTATATCGGCATGGACGTCGTCGCCGGGATTATCTGCACCAACCTGGTCAACTACGCCAATACGGGAATGAATTTTCAGCTCGCCAATATTGTCGAAATGGACCTGCCCCGCTCAGACTACATTATCTGCAAGGATATTTTCACCCACCTTCCCTTTGCGGATATCCATCGGGTCATTGATCATATCATCGCCAGTGATTCCAACTACCTGCTTGCCTACTCGGACGTGGAGACAGCAGCCAATACCGATTGCAAGCTTGGCGACTGGCGCCGGCTGAACCTGACCAGGCCGCCGTTTCATTTCCCCGAGCCGGAGGCATGGCATCGGGAGTACCTGTACAAAAACAGCTTCGCGGTCTGGAAAATCAGCGACCTGCCTGCAGGCCCTTACTCGTAGAAGCCCGATACCCGGCCCCGCTGAAAAACATGCCCGGCGGATTCCAGCACATGGCAGGAATACCCATCGGCCGAGTCAATGCCATGAAGAGCGGCCAGGTAGGCGAACTGCCGGTCAAGGGACAGCATCTTCCTCTCATACGCTTCCGACGGGAGCAGGATAAACGATCTGCCGCCGCTTTCCAGCTTCAACCCCCGGCAGGCCATATTGATGTCCTGCCGCGCCCCTGGATCCGCCCTGGTCTCCGCGGTGATTATTTCCAGCCTGAAGGCAAGGTTTTCCAGGCCTTCTGCCAAAATTGAGCTGAACCCGCTCTTCGCGCGTATTTTCTCAATGTTTCTCTCCACGGCGGTCTTCAGGTCCTTCCGGGTGCATCCCCAGCGCAGTGAACGGCCCGCGCCGGCAAGCGTCAGGTAGACAAAGTTCTTTGCCGGCGACAACCCGTATTTCTGCTCGTAGGCATACAGCGACAGCCCGCCCTGCCGGGGCGGCCTGCCGGTGATTGCCTCGACAATGAAGGCAAAAACTCCGGCCTCCGGATTCTCCGTAAACTCCTCGGCAAAGCCCTCCCGCAATGGTTGGGGGAGTTTGCCGTCCCAGTCTATCCCCGAAGCCTGCAGCGGCACACCCTCGGGAAGGATGTACATGGTCCCCAGTTCCGCGGCATCCCCGCCTTTTTCCGTCAGCAGAGGCTTCCCGGTTCCAATCTCCCGCAGACTCCAGAATATGCTGTATCGTCCGGGCCTGATGCCGGCCTGGAGCCGGACGAAATGATAGTCGACGAGAAACGGCCGTCCCCCGGCCATGGAGGAATCGACGGCGCCGTCCGAAAACAGGTGCACTTCCTGGAACGTATTGTCGAAGAGGTGGGAAACGCCGCGGACGACCACTTCATAGTTTTCAATTTTCAGCTCCGTCCTGAGCACTGTTTTAAGGAGAAAACCGGAACCGGCCCTGACGGATTCCGGCAGCCGGGCATCGACGATTGCCGCTCCGCCCATGGCGATTTCCGGAAAATCGGTATGCCGGGCCGGGGCATCGGTCAGGGCCAGATCGGTTGCCCCGCCGGCCGCCGGCGGGGTGATTCTGTTGCGGCCGACCGCAAACGGGTCCGTTGTTTTTGCCGACGGAGTGCGGGGGAGACTTTCCGCAAAGGTAAAACTGAAATAATCCCGCGCGCTCTCTGTGGAGAGTGCAGAGGCACTGTCCAGGCTGGTCAGCTTGCGAAAAATTTTCCTCGCATCTTCCCCGTCGGCCAGGCGGACGGCTCCGTTCCTGAGGGACAGCGGAAAAACACGCAACTCCCTGATCACGTTGTTGCCGATCAGCAGCTGGAAGAGGGCGGAGCGCCTGAGCTCCTGGTGCCCGCGGGTCCGGTCAAGCAGAAAACATCCCATGTCATAGACGATGGGTCTGTTGTTATATATCTCTATTCCATGCAAGAGATGCGACGAATGGCCCAGTATGGCGTCACACCCCATGTCGATCAGTTTCCGTGCCTCGCGCCGGATGATCTGCCCGGGATGTTCTTCCCAGTTTTCTATCCAGTGGGGCGAGACAATGATCAGATGGGCTTTTTTCACGGCCTCCCGGACAACGGGGGCGAGAACGGCCGAAATCGAGGCGGGGTCGTTGATCTGAAAGACTCCGGCATCCTGTTCAGTGGCGCCCGAATTCTTCGGCCGGACCGAACAGAAGCTGATGAGGCAGATTACCGTTCCGTTGATTTCCAGATAGACCGGCCTGCGCGCCTCGGCGATATTCATGCCGCTGCCGCAATGGGCGATGTGCATGGAATCAAGGAAGCCGGCCTGGAATTTCAGCGCTTCGGCGCCGAAATCCATTGCATGGTTGTTGCCGGTGGTGACCGCATTGAAACCGGCATCGGCGAGAAAGGCCGCAAGCGTCGTGCCGGCCCTGAAATAGTAGGGACTTTTCTCTCCCTTGGGCTGCATTGTCCCCTGACTGGCAATAACCGTCTCCAGATTGCACAGATTGACGTCTCCGCCTGCCAGGATGTCATACACATCGTGGAGAATGGATTGCGCAGGGTTGCGGGGATAATACCTGTGCATGTCGCGGGCAAGCATCAGGTCGCCCGCCGCATTGAGGACGATGGCGTCATCCCCGGAATCTGCCGGCCCGAACTTTCCCGCGCCGGTACGTTCGTCGGCGAAAAACTGAACGAGCAGCCGCGCCGGCGCCTGATCCCCGGCCGAAACCCGGAGCAGCCCGCGAGCGTCCCCGGCGCTGTCGAACGCAAGGCACTCCCCCTGCCGCAGGGGCACGCCTGAGCCGTTCCCGGCAAGGTGCGTGACGGCGCCGTGGCCGCCCGAAAGCAAGGTAATAAAGACGGAAGTCCGTTCAGGAAGGTCTTCCATGACCGAACGCAGCGGACGGTCATCGCCGCCGGCACATTCGATGATGTACGCCCCATGAAGCTTTGTCCCTGCCAGCGTTCTGGTCCGCCGGAATACGCGTTGAACGATCGGGTCCGCCGTGTCCGGGGAGAGGGAAAATCTGTCGGACTCAATGAATCTGTAATACCTGAGCGAGGCAAGATACTCGCTTTCATCCCGGGAAAGATGCTTCCGTATTGAACGGATATCCTGTTTCCCGTTGATGACTTCGATTTCCATTGCCGCGTCGCTGAAATCGGGGATGTCCGTGGTTTTCCACAGGGCGAGATATTTCCCCTTTTCCGGGATATCCTCAATGATTTCCATGGGCTCCGGGAGGGCATACGGGGGTATCCGCAGGTTGATGCTGCGCCAGCCGCCGTCATTGTGCAGATCCCGGCTCCGGTCGCAGCCGCTGTAATGCGAGGCGGCAAAATAGTGCGAGCCGCTGTTTTTTATGTTCGTCAGGACCCTGATGACATTGCGCACCTTCAGGTGGGTCAGGACGTCCCTGACCAGGACCAGATCGTAGGCGTCCAGGGAGGCTGAGGTGATGTCGGCATGGGTAAAGGAGCATATGGTGGGCGGATATTTTTTCCGGTTTTCCTCAATCAGGGAGGCGACGATATCGATCCCGTGATAGCGGTCGATGTCCATGCCGTCCAGCATGCGGCCGAACCAGGTGCAATCGCCGCAGCCCAGATCCAGAACGGTTCTGATCCCATACCGCCCAAGCACGGCGGCCAGATTGCTCCGCAGATGTTCCGTTGCTTCGATGGTCGAGCCCTGGCCTGAAACCGGCCGCCCTTTCTTCCTTGCCGAGCGGAACGCCTGCGAGAAAATCCTTTCCAGATCCTGCCGGGCGCTGCGCAGGGGATGGTCCGGGTGGGCAAGGGCAAACCAGCAGTCCACCGAGCGCTCGGTTGCCGCCGACTTTTCCAGGCTCACCCCGGCCGCCATTTCGAAATCGGCAATCGACCGCCGCGAACCGAGGGGATAGAGATCAAGGTCCCGCAGCGCCTCCTGGTCGCCTGTTTTGCGGATGCCCAGGAGATGAGACAATCGTTTTTTGGAAATGAGCGCCCGCTGTTCGAGCTCCCTCCTCCGGACCGCCTTTCTGAAATCCGGGGTGCCGGGTCTTTTTCCGGTGTGATAGAGATGGTGAATATAATGCTTTCGGGGTGAGAATATGTCCCAGCCATGGGTCCACAGCTTCAGGGAAATGGCGATTTCTTCCTCTTCCCAGTCGAGATAGGGATCATACGGGACATCCTGCAGAAATTGCGAGGGGCCGAAGGCAAATCCCGCGGCATAAAAGAATCCCCTGATCGGTTCCTCGGCCTGCGCGCCCGGCTCAAAGAGAAACATGTTCCCGCGGATATTGTAGTCCGCGGCAAAACAGCAGCTTGCGAATCTGTTTTTTCTGCTGTGGGCGGCATTGACGACAGGCGGGATCCGCGACTTGACATCGGGCAGTTCATAACCGGCGGGATAATGGCTGAGCAGAGGTCTGGCCGATGGGCATTTGTGTACTTCCCCAATAAAATACCTGTCCCAGTCCTGCTCAAACAGCATATGGCTGTCGATAATGAGCGTGTATTCCTCTCCATCCCGGAATTCCTGCGCAATTCGCCTTGCCCAGCAGACGCCTCGCGTTTCCCGGTAGGGGATGCGGGCAATCCGGATGGCATCACCATGCCCCATGCAGGGATCAAAACACCTGAAGTCGTCCTCATCCGAGTATTGCCAGCAGATCCCCACGGATATGTTCTCCGGCCGGGATGCCTTGTGAAACAACTCGTTGATGGTTTTTTCACACTCACTATCCCTGTAACTGGCGAGCAGCACAAATATTCTTTCACTGTTCACGTGCAGTTCCCGCCTTCCCGGAGGACCCCCATCACTTCCTGTCCAACTTCTTCCGCATTATGGCGGCATTTTGCTTGATGATCCTGACCTGTTTCCTGTTAAAGCCGATGTCCCGCCGACCCCCGCTTCCTTTCCCGCACTCCCTGCTGGCCATTATGTTGGTGGACGTCTCGATGCCGGCCCCCGGCGCGCATTCATGGCCAAGGCCGAAAGCATGCCCCATTTCATGTTCTTCAGGGCTCTGAATGGTATGATTCAATCTTTCCCAGTCCAGGAGGATGTAGGGTTTGTTGGCGTTGTTGACTCCGTGGCTGTCTTTCTCGGCAAAGCCTTTGCCGGCGGAGTAACTGTCCACAATATAACAGTTGATGGCCGATGGATCGACCACGCGCGGATCCGGACAGGCATTGAAGAGATCCCGCCAGTACCCGGAACTGTACTCCCCTGTGAAATCACCGATGCGAATGAATTCGCAGGAGGTGTCCTGTATCTCCTCAAAGGTATGTAATGCCTTGAATCGGAAGCGAACCAGCGGCTGCCTGTCTTCGGCAACAAAATACCTGTTGAGGATATCGATCTCGTTGACCGCCGTTTCCGTGTCAACAGCATCGTTAATGTGCGGCTTGCCGGAGAGAACAACAAAATGGACATCGAACACCGGGATGTCCGGCCCGTCGTCCCCGGTTGAACAGGCCATGAAGGAAAGGCAGGCCAGGACCAGCGGCAGGATCCGGAGGGCATGGCAGCCGAAAAAAAAGCGCCTGCAGCTTGCAGCGATTCGGATGATCGGGCCATGACCCCGTTGCCCGCATCTTCGGCGGGGCAACCGAGGGATGATTTCCGGGTACACGGCTCAGTGCCCCTCTTTCATTCCCTTGCTGATGAGCAATGCGAGCTTGACCCTGCTTTGTGCCCCTGTCTTGGCAAAAATGGACCCCAGATGAGCCTTCACGGTCCGCTCCGATATGTACAGCCGGTCCCCGATGGCCAGGTTGGAAAGACCCTCGGCGACCAGCAGGGCAATCTCCCTCTCCCGCTGGGTGAGCGGGGCCAGAATCTCCGACGGCTCGCTTCCCCCGGCCGGCTCGCCGGGCGGGGCGATGGAGCGGATCAGCCGGCTGATGATTTCCTGGCCGAACCAGACCCTGCCCGAGAGGACGGCTTTCACGGCTTCGATGAGCCTGGCCGGGGCAATATAGGTACTGGCATAGCCGATGACACCCAGCTTCAGCAGCAGGGTGCCGTCATCCGGGTTCGGCGTGTCCGACAGGATAAATATCCTGGAGTTCGGCACCGCACTGTTCAGCCTGGCAATGACCTGAGGATCGACAAAGGATTGATGCACCAGCAGCAGATACGGTTCGTCCTGCCGCACGGCCGCTTGCAGCATTTCAAAGGAATTGACCTTGAATATCGTCCACTTCCGGGCTGCCAGGATAGAGCTCCATCTCTCCAGGACGGATTCCCGCCCGGAACACAGCAGGATGTTCATCTCTATCGCTCCCTCAGCGCCATTTTCTGCGCCCGCAGTGCCGGTTTCAGGAGATAGGACAGGATCGTCTTCTTGCCGGTCAGAATATCCACCTCGCCGACCATGCCCGGAATAATGGGCATGGGGTTTTCCTCGGCGCCGAGAAAGTTCCTGGTCGTGCGGACCCGCACCAGGTAGAAGTTCTCACCCTTTTCATCGGTTATGCTGTCGGCGCTGATATGCTCGACGTCGCCTTCGAGGCCTCCGTACATGGTAAAATCGTAGGCGGAGAACTTGACCAGCGCCTTCTGGCCCGGATGGAGAAAAGCGATGTCGGAGGGCTTGATCTTCGTTTCCACCAGCAGCGTGTCCTCCAAGGGGACGATTTCCATAAGATCCATTCCCGGCTGAATGACCCCCCCCACGGTATTGACGAGA
Source organism: Desulfobacteraceae bacterium (assembly GCA_022837185.1). Classification (GTDB taxonomy): domain Bacteria; phylum Desulfobacterota; class Desulfobulbia; order Desulfobulbales; family Desulfobulbaceae; genus UBA10518. Next base: position 436 of record JALHJD010000109.1, on the reverse strand, counting down.
ATTTGGTTGATAGTGCCCCGGACGGGCGATCTGACCAAGGTCCTTTTCAACCTGTCTTCAAGGGCAACCGAGGAGACGGAAAGCCCCTCCAGCTCCGACAGGATATCGTTGAGTTCCTCCTTGGCCTGATTCTGGTAATTGAGCCGCCGGTCTTCGATGGATCGCTTCGCTTCCTGCAAGCGCGACCGGACCTGGGGTATCTGGTACCTCGTTGATTCAAGGTCGCCGTTCAGCTTGTTTGCCTCCCGTTCCAGGCGGAGCATCTCCACCTCGGACACTGCCCCCTGCTGCACAAGGGGACGGGTCATTTCCAGCTCGCGCTGCAGAAACGACAGGCTTCTCTGCAGCTGCTTTTCCCTGGCCTGCAGTTCCCCCAACTCCTGGGCCCGTTGCGTTACCTGTTCCTCCAGGATCGCAATCTGGTTCTGATACGCTT
>JALHJD010000438.1 GCA_022837185.1 Desulfobacteraceae bacterium | reverse complement strand
GCCGTGTTTACCGACACGGCATTTAAACGTTTTTTTGCATTTTAACTTTATCACGAGGAGGGTGGGAAAGATGAAAGCAAGGTTTTATTCGGCTGTAGGCGCATTTCTGTTTTGTGTGTTGGTCTCCGCAGGGACCGTTCAGGGCGAGGTTCTGAAAAACGCCAAATTTCTGTCCGGCCCCACCGGAACCACCTGGTACTCGCAGGTCGCGGCCTTCTCAGGCATCGCGTCGGGCAAGCTGGGCATGAATGTCGACGCCATGACCGGCTCCGCCATCAGCAACGTCATCCAGATTGAAAGAGGCAAGGTTCCGCTGGGGCTCACTTTCGCCTCCTACCTCCCGGCGATGACGTCGGGCAAGGTCGTCGCCCAGATCGGAAAGGACGAATACTTCAAAGAGCCGGTGAAGAAAGCCCGGGTGCTGTGTTACACGACCACGGCGGCTTACGTGCTTCTGGTGGACGCCAAATCGCCGTACAAGAAAATATCCGATCTCAAGGGCAAACCGATCCGCTACGTCACCTATCCGTCCGGCTTTACCGCCCGCTACGTTCCCGAGCAGATTCTCGAAGCCACGGGCATCACTTACGACAGCATTAAAAAAGCCGGCGGCAAAGTCGACATCGTCGGCAAATACCAGGAGGCCTGCGACCTTCTATCCAAAGGGCTGGCTGACGTGATTTCCTACACCATGGCGACCAACTCCCAGGCGGCGGCCCTGGCGGAGCTGGAATCCCAGAAAAAATTCCGGATTCTCGCCCTGGATCCCAAACCGACGGAAGACGTCCTCAAGGAAATTCCGCTCATTGTGACCACGGTCAAAAAGGGGCTTCATGAAAGCATCACCGAGGACACGAAAGTTCTGGCCGACATCACCGTCTGGATGGTGAGCGCCGACGTTTCCGACGAAACCGTCACCGTCATTCTCGACGGTCTTGTCAAAAACATGGACACCATGGCGCAGGTGGGCAACATCGAGTTCAAGGGCATGACTCCCAAGGAGCTTTCCCGGTTGTACGGAAAGGGCAAACAGCCTCCGCTGCATCCGGCGGCTTTGAAGTACTACAAGGAAAAAGGCGCCATTAAATAATCCGTCTTACAACAGGGCGTCCCGGGCGCGGGCGGGACGCCCTTCTTTAAGCCTGCCAAAGGAGGTTTGCAGTGAACAGGAATCTTACCGGCATTCCCGGTCACATCATGTCCGTGATCGGAGCCTTTTTGTCCGTTTTCGTGCTGTCCATCGTTGTTGCGGGGCCGCTCCTGGGATACACCGTATCTCTGGCGATTTTTCTTTTTTTCGCCCTGCCCATGACCTTCATGATGTACTCCGGCGGCAAAAGCCCCTTCTGGATGAAGATCAATGTCGT
>JALHJD010000437.1 GCA_022837185.1 Desulfobacteraceae bacterium | reverse complement strand
ATCTCGTAGAGGCCGAACAGGGGGAAGGAGAGGAGGACGGTTGCCGTCGGTTCTCCGGCGGTCAGCAGGAAGGCGAGGACCACGATGGCGATGTAATAGTAGAACCGCTTGTTCCTGAAGTAGCCGGCGCTGACCAGGCCGGCGCGGCTGATCATGAACATCAGGAAAGGGATCTCAAAGGCGATGCCGAAGGCCAGCACCATCCGGGCGACAAAGGTGAGATACAGCCCCAGGCGGGGGAGGGGCTGCAGATTGGGGCCGGCATAACTCATGAAAAAAGCAAGCAGGCGAGGCAGGACGATAAAAAAGGAAAAAACGACCCCGCCAAGGAATAGAAAAGAGGACCAGAAGACGATTATTTTTGCCAGCCGTCGTTCATGGTCCATGAGGCCCGGGGCCACGAACATCCATGCCTGGTAGACGACAACCGGGAAACTGAGGACCACGCCCAGCAGCATGGAAAGCTTCAGGTAGGTGATAAACGCCTCGGTCAGCCTGGTATACACCAGTTTCTGCAGGGCCGGATACGCTGAAAACAGCGGCATCATGAAGAAGGCGACGATTTGGTCGATGAACAGGTAGACCAGGCAGGCGGCCAGGACTATGCTGATGATGATGCGGACCAGCCGTTTCCGCAGTTCCTTGTGATGCGGGGCAAAGTGTTCCAGGGCCGCATTCATTTTACTGCAGTTTCGGAATCATCGTCGGCCGCTTCGTCCCGGCCTGGGTCCTGTGCCGCCGGGGCCGTGTCAGGGGCGGAGGGGGGAGGTTCGCTTTCCGCGTCGGGCTTCCGCTCTTCGGCTTCAACGCCTTCCCGGTCGGGAGGCGCGTCTTCCCCTGGTTTTTTGTCCGATTCAGGCTGGGTATAGTCTTCGACTTCCAGCAGCTTGCCTTTCAGGTCCTCGGCCGCTTTGTCCAGGTCGGACTTGACCGAGCCGAGAAGATTCTCCTCGTCCGCCAGGCTGGCCTTGACCTGGTTCAGGGTCTTTTTCAGCTCGAGTATGGTTTTGGCCACGGACTTGGCGAGGTCCGGCAGCTTGTCGGGGCCGACAACGATAAGCCCGACCGCCAGGATAACGAGCATTTCAGGAAGACCGATTCCAAACATGTTCCAGTGAGGGTAGTGTTGTCGCCCAGGGTATTTTATACCTCAAAATTAGAAATGTACGGGATTTGCCCCCGCCTGTCAAGCCGGACGGGATGGTGCGGCCTGAGGACAACCGCCGGAAGGAAAGCTACTGTTCGAGCATGAATTCGTAGGGCAGTTCCGAGCGCTCGAGGTGTTTGAAAATCTTTTTCAGGGCATAGAGGTTGGGGGCGGTGAAATTCACTTCCCAGGCGGGAGTTGTGGTCGGTCTGTGGGTCAGGGC
>JALHJD010000436.1 GCA_022837185.1 Desulfobacteraceae bacterium | reverse complement strand
AGCAGAGGCGGCTGGACAGGAAGCTCGACGAGGTGCAGAATGAGCTTGCCAACCTGGAAAAGCGGGAAGGCAAGCTGACGGCGCGGGAAAACAAGTGTCTGCTCAGGGAGCAGGCCGCCGCGGCGAGAGAGAAGGAAATAGATCTTCTCATCGAAAAGCAGAAGGACAAGCTGGAGGCCATAGCGGGAATCAGCCGCGATGAGGCCAAGAAATTTCTCATGGAATCCATCGAGAGCGAGGCCCGGATGGAGTCGGCCAAACGGCTGGCCCGCATCGAAAATGAAATGAAACTGGCCGCCGACCGTAAGGGCAAGAATATACTGGCCCTGGCCATTGCCCGTTATGCCGGCGATTACGTCGCCGACAAGACCGTTTCCATGGTCCCCCTGCCGAACGAGGAAATGAAAGGCAGGATCATCGGCCGCGAGGGCAGGAATATCAGGGCCATCGAGGCGGCCACCGGCATTGACATCATCATTGACGACACCCCCGAGGCGGTCATTCTTTCCGGTTTCAATCCAATCCGGCGGGAAATTGCCCGCCTGGCGCTGGAGCACCTGATCTCCGACGGCAGGATCCATCCCGCCCGGGTCGAGGAGGTGGTGGAGAAGGTAACCAAGGAAGTGGAGGTGGAAATCCGCGAAGCCGGCGAACAGGCTACTTTCGACGTTGGCGCCCACGGGATGCATGTCGAGCTGATCAATTTGATCGGCCGTTTGAAGTACAGGACCAGCTACGGCCAGAACATCCTCCAGCATTCCCTGGAAGTAGCCTTTCTCTGCGGGGTGATGGCCGCGGAACTCGGCCTTGACGTGAAAAAGGCCAAGCGGGCCGGGCTGCTGCACGATATCGGCAAGGCCGTTGATCACGAGATCGAAGGCTCGCATGCCATCATCGGCCGCGATCTGGCCCGCAAGTATGGGGAAGGCGAAGATATTGTCTACGCCATCGGCGCCCATCATGAGGATCAACCGCCCAAAAGCGTGCTGGATATCCTGGTCCAGTCGGCCGACGCCCTGTCGGGGGCCCGTCCGGGGGCGCGCAAGGAGATGCTGCAGAGTTACGTCAAGCGGTTGGAGGATCTTGAAAAAATAGCCAATTCATTCAGCGGCGTGGATAAATCCTATGCCATTCAGGCCGGAAGGGATTTGCGGATCATCGTTGACAGCCAGAAGGTCAGGGAGGAGGAAGCCCTGCTGATGAGCCAGGATATTGCCAGGAAAATCGAGGAACAGCTTACGTATCCCGGTCAGATCAGGGTAACGGTCATACGGGAGACGCGGGCCGTGGAGTACGCCAAATAGGGAGTCGAAACATGAAGTCTGTGGCGGAACAGATCGAGCTGATTGAGCGCGGCACGGTGGATCTGAT
>JALHJD010000108.1:3379-12586 GCA_022837185.1 Desulfobacteraceae bacterium | reverse complement strand
GCCGCTCGATCATCCGACGCTCAGGGTCCTGCAGTAGAGACAGCCTCATGCCGTCTTCCGGAAGTCCGCAACCGAGGGGTTTTCTCCTTCCGCTTCTCCTGCTCCTCCTCGCGGGGCTGGCGTTCACCGCCGCCTGCACGAAAAGGCCGATGATCCTCTGCCATTCGAACTCTTTTCATGCCATGGACAAGGAGGCCATTGCCTGGGAAATCCTTCGGCTGGAAATTCTTCTTGCCGAGGCCCCCAATGTGAAGCATGCCGACTCCTGTTTTTACCTTGCCCTGCTCCACGCCCATTACAACAACCCGAACCCTGATTACGCCCGGTCATTGCTCATGTTTGACCGGTATCTCTCCTTGAATCCCCGGTCGGGAAAGAGCGATGAAGCACGCTATGTACACGGTCTTCTGAAGAAAATGGCCGACATGGAGGACGAATTGACCCGTCTGCAGACGGACTCCGACAGGGAACGCACGGATCGCCGGGCGGAAACCGAGGCGTTGCAGCGGCTCAATGCGCGGTTAACAAAGGAAAACGAAGAGCTGACGGTTGAAAAAAAGAACCTTACCGAGGCCATTGAACAACTCAAGCTGCTCGAACAGAGTCTGGAAGAAAAAAGATTGCGGTATTAAGACCCCGAAAGTCAACTTAGTCAATAGCGTCCCTGCAGCCGTTCGAGGATTATTTTCGTCAGCATTCGGGAATTCTCCAGGTTGTCCTGGCCATCGGCCCTGTTGACCTTGACGGCAAGGTAGTATCTGTCCTGGAGAACATGCAGGCCGCCCTTGGGCTGGAATACGTCGCCGCCCCAGACCGCCTTGTCGCCCAAAGCATTTATGTCTTCCGGGGAAAAGATCAGGTACACCGCGTCATCGAATTTTTTCACGGCATCTTCCCGCGATTCCCCGACTGTCAGCTCAACGCTGACAAAATTTTTATACTGCATGGGGTCGAGGGATTCAAAGTGGCACAATGTCACTCCCTGCATAAAAATCGCCTGATATTCGGTGAGCCTGCCTTCCGCCAGTTGCACGCCGGCCGCCTCTTCCGCTTCGGCATGGGTCAGGACCGAACAGGCATTGAGCCCGTCCTCGGCTGAGAGGGCGGCGGGGAAAGTGCAGGCAATGGCAATAACAACACAAAGGATGGCTTCTTTCATCGGGTAATCTCCTTTCCATGGGGTTTTCCCCTTTCCGGCGGCTTGAAGCCAGGTCCGTCGAGGGGAAAAAGACGGGCTGTACCGATCATCGACGCCTCCCCGGCCGATCGTGACGCCGCGGAAAAGATCGTTTCCCGTCGGGCGCCGTCCGGGGACGGTAATCCTTCCGGTCGGGAAACGTCCTGGGACGGAAATCCCTCCGGTCGGGAAACGTTCGGGGACGGAAATCCCTCCGGTCGGGAAACGTTCGGGGACGGTAATCCTTCGGGTCGGGAAACGTCCGGGGACTGTAATCTCTCCGATCGGGGAACACCGGGGAGCGGTAATATCTCCGATCGGGAAACACAGGGGAGCGGTAATATCTCCGGTCCCTTATGTATGGCGGCCGGCCGAAGGAATAATCGCGGTAAAAACCGTATCCGGGGATGTAACGGCTCCTGTAATAATCCCTGAGGAAGTACGATCCGTCCGGTCGGAGGTAAGGGCCGGGATAGGGATACGGTTCCAGGCGATGGTAAGGATAAGGCTCGTACCGATCCGCGGAATACGCGTAATAGCTTCCGGCCCCCGCCGAACAGCCGCTGTAGGGCAGCAGAAACAGACCCGGCAGCACGGTCAGCCTCATCAGAACGGACCTGTTCCACATCAGCGCACCCTGTCAGCGCCCGGTCCCGGCGCCAGGGACAACATTCCCGGGCAGACTTGCGGACCCCGGTATCCGGGATGTCTTACGGCGCAGAGATTTGCGGAAGATGGCGGGAAATTGTGGATGATCGGTTTTCTGCTCATAGCCTGGTGCGGATCAATCCTCCATTACCAACACCCCGAATGCCTCGCAGCAAAAAGGAGGATGTCCAATCGAATGCGACCGCAAGGCGGGTTTAAGAAAATTTCTAATAAACAGCAGGTTGGAAGTCAACCCCTTTTCCCATTTCTTCCTGATTTGAAGGGAGAGTTCGTTTACGGCTTGTCCTGCCCCAGGCCGAGTACCTCGACCAGAGCGCGGGTGAAGGAAGAAGCGTCGCGATGGTCGAGATGCGAGCCGTCCGGACAATCAAAAGAGGAAAGTTCGGGATGGTCGGCGAAATGGAGTGTTCGGGCTGATGTCGTTGCGGCAAAACGGTCCCAGTATTTTCCCCGCGGCCAGGCCGCTTCCTCCAGTTCAAGGGTTTCGCCGCAGGATGGCAGCCTGACAAAAATGACGCTGCCCCCGCGATTTCGGATCCCCTGCACCATATCCTCGATCCGGGCGAGCCGGGCGGCGAATTCCGCCTCGCCCAGCGGCTTCGCCGCGGCGACGATTTCCCTCTGGCGGTCAAGCCTGGCCGCCCGGAGTTGGGCAATATCCGTCAACCTGTAATCGGCCGGCCGGTAGCGGTCGCTCCGCATGGGAGCGTACGGCGGCCGCGGCATTTCCCCTTCCAGAAAATTCCTCCACAGGCGATCGGGCAGCAGGCCGCGATACCGGAAGACAAAACTGCCCTGCAGAAACAGGGAGAGACGGGTCTCGATCCAGAAGGACCATTTCTGCCGATGATATTTGCGCACCCACCTGGCCGATCGCCCCCTGTCCTCTCCCCCGTCGGCAAGCCATTGCGGCAGGAGGGAGCAGATGATGAGGCCGTCGAAGGAACTGCGGCCGGCAAGATCGGCCAGCACGGGCAGCGGCGAACTCCCGTCGATGGCGAGCATCGCTGCTTTCCGGCCCGTTTCCGCCCGGAGTATTCGCGGATCGACATCGAGCTGCATGCGCGAGGCCCCGAGAAGGACAATGGCCGGTCCGCCGGCCCGGTCAACTCCCCGGCGGATGACCGCCCAGATGCCCAGATCGTCTTCGAGGACCGGGGCAAATCCCCAGGCGCGCCAGAAGGCCTCCCAGGCACCGAGGACGATAACGGTGCCCAGAAGGCCGCAGATCAGGGTCCGGCGCCAGCGATCGGCGCCGTTGCGCTCCTTAGAACTGGAAGTAAATGAACGCACGGTCATCTCCGGGGACAAGGGTGAGTGCAAGGAGGAGGACCGCCACCACGGCGCTTCGCAGCCACCACGGCATCAGGGCCAGTGTTGCCTTGAAATCGCGGTCGCGCAGGTACCAGTGCCCCCCCAGCAGGAGCACGGTGATGACGGATATCCGCCAGACAGCCGATGCGGGAAGAAGGGCGCCGTCCTGTCCACCGGCCATGGCGTTGAGCAGGGTGAAGGCGGCGCCGGTGTCCTCGGCCCTGAAAAAAACCCAGGTGAGACAGATGAAAAAATAGGTGAGCAGCATGAGCGCCGGCCGGACACCCGGTACGGAGACATCGACCCGGCTTGAAAGAAAGCTCTTCACCGCCCGTTCCACGGCCAGGAGGACGCCGTGGATGCCCCCCCAGATGACAAAATGCCAGGCGGCGCCGTGCCAGAGACCGCCGAGCAGCATGGTGACCGCGGCGTTCACCGTCGTCCGCAGCGCCCCTTTTCTGCTTCCCCCCATTCCGAAGTAGAGATAGTCGCGCAGAAAGGAGGAAAGCGAGATATGCCAGCGCCGCCAGAACTCGGAAAAACCGAGAGCGGCATAGGGAAAGCGGAAATTCTCCGGCAGGATGAAACCAAGGCTCAGCGCCGCACCGATGGCGCAGGTGGAGTACCCGGCAAAGTCGAAAAATATCTGGGCCGAAAAAGCCAGGGTGCCGATCCAGGCGTCAACGAAACCGGCGCCGGCCGGCGCGGCAAACACCGCGTCCGCCACCGGGGCGGCAAGCGCGTCGGCGAGAATGACCTTGCCGAACAGGCCAAGGATGATCATGATCAGTCCCCAGCCAAACTGCTCGGCAGTGGCCCGCCGCTCCCGGACGCACTGGGGCAGGAACTCCGCGGCCCGCACGATCGGGCCGGCCACCAGTTGCGGAAAAAAAGTCACAAAAAGGGCGAAATCGAGGAATGAGGGCCATGGCTTGAGCTTTCCCCGGTAGATGTCCAGGCTGTAGGACATGGATTGGAAGGTGTAGAAGGAAATGCCCACCGGCAGCACAATACCGGGAGCGGCGGGGCGGAAATGGATGCCGGCCAGCTCCAGGAGGGCGGTGAAATTGTCGAGCAGAAAACCGCCGTACTTGAAAAAGCCGAGCAGGGCCAGGTTGACCGTCAGGCTGAGCGCCAGGAACCCTTTCCTGGCCCCGGTTGAGCGGGCCGCGGCGATACGTTTTCCCGCCAGCCAGTCGATGAGGGTTGAGATCCACAGGAGAATGACGAACGGCGGATTCCAGGCGGCATAAAACACGTAGCTCGCCAGGCAGAGATTGAGTTTCTTCGCCTTCCACGGCAGCGGCAGGTGGTGCAGGGCCAGAACGATGGCCAGAAAAAGGAGGAAGATGAGGGAGTTGAAGAGCATGGTCAATCAGCGGAAAATTGCCGCGGCGACCGGCTGAGGGGTTAATCGGCCATACTGCAAGTTGGCAGTCGGCAGTCGGCAGTCGGCAGTCGGCTGCATACCAGAAGACAGAGGACAGAAGACAGAGGACAGAAAATTCTGTTCGCCGGGGCGAACGGTACAAAGTATACGGATTACGGTATCAGGTTTTGGGTGTGAAGCTTTCGCAAATGGAATGTCGCCTCGTACCCTGCACTCGGCACATCCGGCATCATCCCGGTGAGCTCTAAACTCCTTGTACCTTGAACCGTGAACCTTAAACCGCGCGAAGCGCACAACACTCTTCTCCCCGGGGAGGTAAGCGAACGAAAAGTGAGACTCCGGGCAGGTGCCAGGCATGACCGGATGAGGGACGCTGTAAAAAGACAAGCCGGCAGGCTTCAATCTCCAAACTGCCGACTGCCGACTGCCGACTGCCAACTTTTCCAGCATAGGCCGTAGGTTGGGGTGAGCCTGCGAACCCCAACAATTTCCGGTGCTTACGTTGGGCCTGGCGAGCTCAGGCCAACCTGGACGCACTGCATTCTGCATTCTTCACTCTGCATTCTCCATCCTTCCCTCTCCTCCCCCGGTCCCGTCGAACATGGTGAGGCTCCATGTATCCTCCGGGATATCGCGGCGCAGAATGTACGCCGCGCCGTCATCACCCTCAACCTTGAAATATTGGTGATCCGGACCGATCCATCTGTCGATGATCCGCACCACTTCGATTTTCCTCTCTCCCAGCCAGAAACGGAGCGGCGCCTCATCGGCCTTGTAGCCCGCATAGCAGTCGACCCTGACCTCCACTGTCTCCTCCCGCTCTTTTTGTCCGGGGGGTCAGGCCCGCCCGGTGATTCCGCTGTCCAACCCCCGGGCTTTGGTGTCATTTTTTCTCCTTTCGCGGCCGGATATTCCTGCGTGCCCTTCACGGCAGGGCAAAACCGATCTCCTTTTTGCCGGGGAGAAGGCATCCGTTATGACTTTTTTGGCGGGCATGCCGGAACGGCCAAAGCGCCGGGTTATTACCACGGCATGGTCTTGCCCATGTGGAAAAACCCGCCGGTGGGACCGTGCTCGTCCAGGGTGGCCAGGGTCACGCCTGTCCTGGCGCCTTCAACCGGATCAAGGGGGGCGTCCGGGCCGCCGATATCGGTCCGGACCCAGCCGGGATGGGCCGAATTCACTTTGACCGGCGTATCCTTGAGCAAAGCGGCAAGATGTACGGTAAACATGTTGACCGCCGTTTTGGAGGCATCGTAGGCAAAGGGCCTGAACTGATCGAGGCCGGCCTTGGGATCGCTGTGCAGGGTCAGCGATCCTAAAATGCTGGAAATATTGACGATGCGGCCGGCCGAGCTCTTTCTGATCAGCGGCAGCAGGGCCTGGGTCAGCTCCACCAGGCCGAAAAAGTTGACAGCAAAGGTCGCCCGCAGGGCCTCCATGGACACTGTGGCGCAACTGTTCGGATTTGCCGAATCCTCCGGATGGGACAGGGCGGCATTGTTGATCAGGACATCCAGCCTGCCGTGCTCGCTTTCCACCTTGTCGCGCACCCGGCCGATATCTTTCGAATCGGTCACATCGAGCCGGACCGGTTCGACATCAAGGCCCTCGGCCCGCAATTTCTCCGCCGCGGCGACTCCCCGGTCCCGGTCCCTGCAGCCCAGAAGAACCGTAAAGTCGAGCCGGGCAAGCTGCCGGCAGGTTTCAAAACCTATTCCCTTGTTGGCGCCCGTCACCAGGGCGATTTTTTTCACGGTCATCTCCATCTCCTCAACCATATGGTTTCTCTCAACAGAAGCGGTCATCTCTGCCCGTTGCCCCGGAACGCCGTTGTCGCGCGAACGGCGGCAGATCTTTCCCGACCTTTGCCATGATTTTACCTGATTCTTTTCTGAAAACCAATGAAACTCCACAATGGGGTACCTGCCCTGCAGGCCCGACCTCGGAATGGCGAGAATTTCCCGCTTCCGTTTGACAGGCCCCTTCCCGTCTGCTTCGGCCGCGGGGCAGCATCCCGGCAAAAATTTTTCGTGCGTTTTCACCCGTTGTTCCTGTACTCTGTGCGGGTGACGTCCGGACCGGTGGCGATTCGGCACCCGTTCCGGCAGGATGCGGCGGCCGGCCGGATTGAATTAAATCCCCAACGAGTCGGATCAGGTCCGGAAAAGGCCGGGTCAATCCATCATCCCCGATGGCCTGATTTTCCCGGGCATGGCCCGCTGCAGCTTGAAAGACAGACAGGGAGCACCATGAGCAGAAAGACATCCGTTCCGGAACGCTTCAAGGTAAAGATCGGCGGTGATTCCGGGCCGTCGTATTCGGTGCGGCTCAAGGGGGCCGACTTGTGGTATACGGCCTGGGAGGACGACGAAATCGCCGACGAAAGGAAGATAACCCCCTCAGCGGAGCAGTGGCGGTCTTTCCGGCGGAACCTTGACAGTATCGGCGTATGGGACTGGCAGGAAAGTTATTTCAATCCGGGGGTCGCGGACGGCACCCAATGGAGCGTGGAAATTGAATGGGAGGGCAGCAGGATTGTCAGCGCCGGAGACAACAACTATCCCATCGCCGGCGGCCTGCCGGAAAATGATTTTGACATCACGCCGACCTTTGAACGTTTCCTGGAGGCGGTCAGAAAACTTATCGGCGGACTGGAATTCAGATAATCCTTCCCCGCCGCCTGCGATCGCCCTGAGATGACGCATGGACTGCCTTTCCGTCTCCTCTCCTGAATTGATTGCCGCGCGAACAGGTTCCGGGCCTCGACGGGTCCTGCTGTTCGGCGAGAGCGGCATCGGCAAGTCGACGCTTGCCGCGGCCCTGGCAGGGGAATACGACAAGGGAAACCGGCCGTGCCTGTGCCTGGGGGCAGATCCCGGCTCGCCCTCCTTTGGACCGCCCGGCTCCGTCAGCCTCGGCAGGTGGAGCGACGGAGGCTGGCGGCTGCTCGACCTCGAAGCCCTCTGCACCCTTGACGCCGGCCGCTTCCGCCTTCCCCTGGTTTCGGCGGTGCGGAGGCTGGCGCAAAAGGCTGCCCGGAACATGCTCCTGGTCGACGCGCCGGGCATCGTCCGCAGCGTCGCCGGGGCCGAACTGCTCGCCGGGCTTGCCGAAGCGGCGGGCATTGATGTCGTCCTGGCCCTGGTCCGCGATCCGGACAAACTGCCGCTGGCCGGCGAACTGGCCGGGCTCGGCTGCGAGATTCTGCTTGTGCGCGCCTCGGACAAAGCCCGCCTGCCGGACAAGCGCCGGCGCGCCCGGGCCCGCACCCGGATGTGGGACGCGTATCTGCGCGGGGCCGCGGAAAAGACCGTTAATGTCCCCGGCAGGCTGCTGACCGGCACCACCCCGCCCCCCGGGAAGGACCGGGACTGGACGGGACGGCAGATCGCCTTTCTGGCGGCGGGACAAACCCTCGCCCTTGGCGAAATCATGGAAAAGGACGGCGAGCAGTTCCGGATACGGACAGCCCGCTTCGGGGAGAAACCCGACCGGGTCCTGGTCCGTGATGCCCGGCGGGACAACCGGGGCCTGCTCACTACGTTCAGGAAGACCGGCGGGACGGTTCCGCTCCAGGCCCGGCCGCCCGATGTCGCGCCCTGGCCGGGAACGGAAAATACCGCGGGCGCCGTTCCGGCGGCGCGGATCGGCAAGGCAACCGGGGTGCTGGTCAACGGGGTTTTCGGCGATCCACTCCTGCACCTGCGGCTGCACAACAGGAAACGGTCCATTCTCTTCGATCTCGGCGAAGGGGCCCGGCTGCCGGCCCGGCTTGCCCACCAGGTCACGGATGTGTTCATCAGCCACGCCCACATCGATCACATCTGCGGCTTCCTCTGGCTGCTGCGCGCCCGGATAGGAATACCCCGGCCCTGCAGGATGTTCGGCCCTCCAGGCCTGTCGGACCGTATCTCCGGACTGCTGAACGGCATCCACTGGGACCGCATCGGCGAGGAGGGGCCCCGCTTTGCAGTGGGCGAACTGCATGGGGACCGGCTGCTCATCTACGGGGTCCGGGCCGGCAGGGAACATAAAAAGCTGCTTGGGGAACAGCAGACCGGGCAAGGGCTGCTGCCGGGCGATTCGGACTGCATGGTGCGGGCCGTGACCCTGGTCCACGGCACCATCCCCGTGCTGGCCTACAGTCTTGAGCAGGGGCCGCAATACAACGTCTGCCGGGAATCTCTGACCCGGCTGAACCTGGAACCAGGACCCTGGCTGGGCGAACTCAAGAAAGAGATCGGCTCCGCCAACCGGAATGCGCCGATCCGCCTGCCTGACGGCGCCAGCGCCACTGCCGGGGAACTCGCCGATGAACTGCTCCTGGTTACCCCGGCGCAAAAGCTCGTCTATGCCACCGACCTGAGCGACACCCCCGCCAACCGTCGGAAGCTGACCGAACTGGCCCGGGATGCGCATACCTTTTTCTGCGAGGCGGCGTTCACCGAGGCGGACAGGCGCTACGCCCAACTGAGCGGCCACCTGACAGCTTCCGCCTGCGGCGAAATAGCCCAGGCCGCCCGGGCGGAACAGCTGGTCCCCTTCCATTTTTCAAGACGGTATGAACGCGGCCCGAAACAGCTTTACGAAGAAGTGAGGCGGTACGGCAAGGGGATGCGCCTCGTGCTGCCGGGGGGATGAAACCGGCCCGGGG
>JALHJD010000108.1:0-3344 GCA_022837185.1 Desulfobacteraceae bacterium | reverse complement strand
ATCCGCCGCACATACTCGCTGTGGGAGATTTCCCGCAGTTGATCCAGGAGTATGTCGCGCAGCCGCCCTTCGGCATCCGTTCCCCTGCTCCCGCCTTCCGCCGTCGCTTCCCTGAAAAAATCCGCGCAGACGCCGCGAGCCTCCCCGCTCCACCGGGAAGTAAAGCCGATCCGGTCAGGCTCGGCATCCCGCTTCGCCCGGGCCGCTTCGTAATCCCTGCGGCCGTGGGCCCAGTTGATGATCTGGGAATAATAGATCAGGCTGCGGTCCAGCAGGACGTAGAAAAACTGGATATTTTTCATCGGACCGATCCGCATCTCCCGGCCGCCGAGGGGAATGCCCATGACCCTGACCTTTGCCAGCCCCTTGCCGCCCAGGGCGGCCCAGGTGGCCCCGGCAAGACCGCCCAGGGCGGTGAACAGGCCGAAGCTTGCACCCACCGTCGCCGCATCCAGAGCCGCGGCGAGGCCGGCTCCGCCGATGCCCGCGGCGGCAATCTGCTGGTTGCGGGTCAGACCAAGGAAGTTCCAGGTGCTTTCGCTGAACAGGTCTTCGTGGAGGATGGACTGGGGGGAGAGATCGTAATTGAAGATATTGTGCTTGAACAGACTCCTGATCTGCCCCTGGGCGTCGGCCTCGATCTGCCGGATCTTTTTTTCATAAGCTTCCCGCATTTTCTCCAGCAGCCGCCCTTCGTCTGCTCCTTCGGGCAGATTTCTGACAAGGGTGGCGGACAAACATTCCGCCAGCATGCCGGTAATGATTTCAGCGCAGGATTCGTTGCGGCGGGCCCAATCCTCCTTGAAGGCCCTGATGACCGTGTCCAGGGCCGCCTGCCGGTCCTGGTCGATATGCTTCAGCGCTTCCAGCAGGGCTATGCGTTCGGCATAGGTCGCCCGATGGGCGTTGAACACCCTGAATATATTGAATGTCCGGCGGAACTCCTCCTTCCACTGCTCGAGAAAAGCGGTTTCATCCTCCTTGCTGTTGAGCACGGCCATGCGGGGAAGTCCGGTGAGCCGGAGAATTTCCATTTCCGCCCTGTCGACGCTCCGCACCGGCCGGGACCCGTCAACCACGTATATGATTCCCGCCCCTCTGGTCAGGGGAAGCAGCAGTTCCACGTCCTGGCCGAAGGCAGGATTGCCCCTGTTCCTCTCCCTGAACGCTGCGATGATGTCGTCGGCTTCCTCCCGGAGCTCCTGGAGCTGGCGTAGAATTTCCCGGGGATGCTGAAAGCCCGGGGTGTCAATGAAGCGAATGATCTCCCGGCCGTCGATGATGACCGGGAAGGTCTGACACACCACGGTTTCACCCGGCAAGGAGCTGACCCGGACGCTGTCGTCCTCGGCCAGGGTCGAGAGCACCGATGATTTCCCTTCGTTGGGATGGCCGACAATGGCGAATTCCGGGACCGCGTCAGGCTGCATCGGGTACCAGTCCTTCCACATAGATGCAGGGATCCCCGATGGCGGCGATTTTCCCGGACCAGACGGTCAGGTCCTCTTCCCGGGGCTGGGTGAAAACCGTGTCAGGGTGCGGTTTGCCGATCAATCCGATCCTGATGCAGGGCCCGTCCCCCACCGCCTGGCGAAGCTGCCGGATAAAGTCGATGTACTCCATTATGGGCGGCTGCCAGGCCTCCTGAATGACGAGAATTTCGGTTTCCGCCGGCCGGGCGTCGCGCCGCAGGCGGGCAAGGAGCTCCCTGTCGGATTCCAGGTCACGGTTGAAGCGGATGATCTCGTCGACAACATACACCCGGCCCCTGTTCACCACTGCTTCAATTTCTTCCCCTGTACAGGCATCATAAATCTCATCGGGAATCATGACCAGCAGATTTTTCAGGGCGGCGGCACCCGGTTCGCCCGCGGGCGCCCGCTTCCGCATCTCCTGACCCGGCTCCCGGCTGGCGGCCGCCTCCTCGACCCGGCGGCCCTGGGTGGAAACCAGAGGAGTAGCCATGCGCCGGAGCAGCTGCTCGCAGGCCCCCTGCCTGAAATCGAGCGAGGCGAGGAATCTGCGCTGGGCGGCCGCCGCCCCCAGGAGAAGAAGGAGGCGGGGCAGCAGTCCGTACACCAGCACACCAAGACAGAGAAATGGCCACCAGGAGACCAGGTCAGGGGTGGCCAGGTGATAAATCCCCTCTTTCAGGATGATGCGGCTGCCCTCGATCTGTTCGAGGGAAGGAAAGGCCGCCTCCCCCGGCATGGCCCAGGACCACGGAAAGGCAAGGAACCGCACCAGGGAATGCACCGCCTCCGGGCTGAGCTGGATGGTGGACTGCCAGCCGAAGGCGATGTCGGAGGTGATCACCTTGAAAAGGGTGGCGGCCAGCAGGCCGATATTCAAACCGATGGCAAAGAGCTGACTCAGGATAAAGACCGGCAGAAAAAACAGCACGCCGTACGTCCTGCTCTTGCCGATGACGGTGCCGATGGTTTTCTCCGCCCGCAGCCGCAGGTCGGCCGAGAGCTTTTTCTCCAACCGGCTTCTCGCCGACAGCACCGCCCGGAGCATGAATCGGCCGATCAGCCTGTAGAGGGGAGAGGAGGAAGGCAGCGCCCGGCCGGCCAGGCGGCGCAGGGAGAGAACAAGCAGGACCGGCAGGAGGACAAGCTGGGACAGGACAAACAGGACCAGATAAACAAAGACATTGACCGGACTGTCACCGGTATAGGCCAGAAACGACACGCCCGCCACGCCGCCGGACAGCACCCCGGCGGCGAAAAACCAGAAGCGCAGCGACCCGAGCAGGCTTTCCACCATTTCACCGGGCCAAGCCGCGGCGGGGTCTTTGTCAAGCTCCCGCCGCCGGTCCAGCCAGGCCCGGAGGATGCGCCGGCGGTCGGAACACTGCCCCGCCTTGAAGCCCGGCTCGGCCGCGGCAAGAAAGATGCCCCGGTCCCTTTCATGGATTTCCCCACGCTGCGCCGCGGATCTCGCCTCCGCGTCCAGATGGAGAAAATATTCGAGGTCGACGACGTCGCCGATGCGCCACTTCATTGGCTGCCCATCATGCCGCTCCCCGCGGCCTTTCCGTATTGCCCCGTTTTCTCATGCTTCGACTGTAGCAGTTCCGCCCCCCGCAGGCAAGTGATCTGTTGTCCATCCGGCTTTGGGACAAGTTGGCAGTCGGCATACCAGAAGTCAGAAGCCAGAGGACAGAAGACAGAGGCCGGCTGCGCCGGGAAAGCCCCTCATCCGCCCTCCGGGCACCTTCTCCCCAAGGAGAAGGGTGTTTTTGTGCAAGCCGATCATTGTTTACAAAATAGACCGGGAGCATGGTTTACAAATTTTCTCCCTTGTCATGCCATTGGCCGGGAGGATTAATAGTGTTCGTT
>JALHJD010000435.1 GCA_022837185.1 Desulfobacteraceae bacterium | reverse complement strand
ACCGTCCCCGCCCCGGCCAGCGCGGCCAACCTGGATTGGCTCCTGCCGCCGCTGGGCAACCCGTGCAACCGCCCGGTGGTGACCGCGCGGACCACCTACATGCCCCGCTTTGCGGCGGGATGCGAAACATTGACCGTCTGCCGGGAACCGGCCTCAAGGTGGGCTTCGACCGGTTCGCCGCCGGGAAAATGAAGGGACAGGGACGGCCGGGAACGGGAGACCGGCTGCAGGGCAACGGCAAAAACAGCATTCTGCCCGGCGAAAACCGGCTCGGCCCTGACCGCAGCCGGGCTGACCCCGGAAACATTGCGCAGGGTGTGAAAAAGGGAAACAAACGCCATGGAACCGAGCAGGAAGGTCAGCAGGAAGCCGAGATTGTTACCGTGGTTGATGGAACCGAAGAGCAGAATCAGGAGCATGCCGAGAAACACGAAACCGGGCCGGGTGACGCGCAGGGCAATCCAGCGGCCGCGGGCCCGGACGGGCAAGGCGGGCAGAATGTGCGGCAAGGGCCTGGAACTGGGAAATCCCCGGAAAAGGAAGAAGAAGACGGAACCGCTCATGCGGGCACTTCCACGGAAAGCAGCAGGGCCATGAGTTCATCGCGCGGCAGTTCGCCCCTGCCGTCGGCCCTGCGCAGCCTGTGTCCGGCCACAAACGGCAGGACTTTCTGCACATCTTCAGGCAGCACATATTCCCGGCCGCCGATAAAAGCCCAGACCCGGGCCGCCCGCAGCAGGTAGAGTCCGGCCCGGGGCGACAGGCCCATATGAAATGCCGGGCTGGAACGGGTAAAATCAAGAATGTTCTGCACGTAATCAACCAGGGTGTCGGATATCCGAACGTCCAGGGCCGACTGCTGCAAACGGACAACTTCCTCGGGCGTCACCAGGGACCGGACTTTCGCGAGTTGCCGGTGGGTGCCCCCGCCCCGCAGAAGGCTGTGTTCCGAGGCCCTGTCCGGGTAACCCAGTTCGATGCGCAGGAGAAACCTGTCCAGCTGCGACTCCGGGAGGGGAAAGGTGCCGGCCTGCTCCAGGGGATTCTGGGTGGCGATCACGAAAAAAGGCAGGGGCAGGGGCCTGGTGACACCCTCGATGGTGACCTGCCGCTCCTCCATGGCCTCGAGCAGGGCGCTCTGAGTTTTGGGGGTGGCGCGGTTGATCTCGTCGGAAAGCAGGACCTGGGTGAAAACGGGACCGGGATGAAAAGTGAACTTTCCGGCATGCTGATCGAACACGGAAACCCCGAGGACGTCGCCCGGCAGCATATCGCTGGTGCATTGGACGCGGCGGAATTCAAGGCCGAGGGTCTGCGCCAGGACCTTGGCCAGCGTTGTCTTGCCGATGCCGGGCATATCTTCAATGAGCAGGT
>JALHJD010000107.1 GCA_022837185.1 Desulfobacteraceae bacterium | reverse complement strand
GTGTCCCATCCTCTACAGGGCTATAACTTTCGTGCACTCAAATGCCAGGTAAAATGCTCTTATTTTAATACTTGACTGGGCTATGAGAGGTTGGGGTGATCCTCGCGAACCCCAACGCAACCGACTGAAATTGTTGGGGTTCGTGAACTCACCCCAACCTACGCCGGGCGAGCGGTTCTTCAAACCATCAGCGAAGCTGCAAACTCTCTTCCTGCTTCCCGCTTCTGAAATGCCCCCGACTGCCGACTGCCGACTGCCGACTGCCGACTGCCAACTCCCGGCGAAGCCGGGTGGGCTTACTTCATTGTGCCGTAAGCTTCTTCTCCACCTCCACGACAAGACTGGAGAGCAATCCGGCGCAGGCGATATACAGCCAGGCCCGGCCCGAGATGGGGGCGCTCTGGAAAAGCCGGTTCATGACGGGAAGATAGGTGTACACGAGCTGGATCAGCAGCATAAGCCCGGCGCCGCCCATCACCCACAGGTTGGTGAAAAAGCCGAGGGCAAAAGGCGACTTGGTCAGGGAGCGGCAGTTGAACAGATAGAAGAGCTCGACGACCACGAAGGTGTTGACCGCGACGGTCCTGGCCTGCTCGAGAGTGGCGCCCTGCCGCAGTTCGATGTGAAAGAGGATAAAGGTGCTGATCAGCAGGAGGAGGCCGACCAGGGCTATACGGATGCTGAGCTGCCGGGTCAGGATAGGTGTGTCCGGATGCCGTGGCGGCCGCAGCATGATGCCGGGCTCTTTGGGTTCAAAGGCCAGCATCAGGCCGAGGAAGCCGGCGGTGGTCATGTTGATCCACAGTATCTGGACGGGAAGGATGGGCAGGGTGATGCCGAGAAAGATGGCGGCGATGATGACCAGTCCCTCGCCGATATTGGTCGGCAGGGTCCAGACGATATACTTGGTCAGGTTGTCAAAGACGCCCCGGCCCTCCTCGACCGCCGCCTCGATCGAACTGAAATTGTCATCGGTCAAGACCATGGCCGCTGCCTCCTTGGCGACCTCGGTGCCATTGACTCCCATGGCTACGCCGATATCCGCCCGTTTCAATGCCGGGGCATCATTGACGCCGTCGCCGGTCATGGCGACCACATGGTTCCGTCCCTGCAGGGCCATGACCAGCCGGAGTTTCTGCTCCGGGGTGGTCCGGGCAAAGACGGAGGTATTGTGCGCGACATCGGCAAGGTCTTCATCGGACACCTTCGCCAGTTCGCTGCCGGTGATGATCCCTCTCCTTTCCCGGTCCTCCGACCCGGAATCGATAATGCCCAGCCTGCCGGCAATGGCCTTGGCGGTCAGGGCGTGGTCGCCGGTGATCATTTTGACCAGTATCCCGGCCCGCTGACAGGTCTCCACCGCCTCAAAGGCTTCTTGCCGCGGCGGATCCATCATTCCCTGCAGCCCGAGGAAGGTCAGGCCTGACAGGGTTTTCTCCGGGTCGATCCGATCGGACTCCGTGTCCTCCTTCTTCATGGCAAAGGCCAGGACCCGCAGACCATCCGCGGCCATTTTCTCCACCTGACCATGGATTTCGGCGGCATCGATGGAAACTTCCTTCCCGGAGCCGTCGAGCTGTTGTGTGCACGCCTCAAGCATGACTTCCACACCGCCCTTGACAAACAATGTGCCGGTTCCGTCCTCGTCGCCGCGCACCAGGGTGGCCATGTATTTGCGGCCGGAGTCAAAGGGCAGGGTGTCGAGACGCTGCAGCCGATGGCGGTCGATATCGAGTTCCAGGCCGCCCTTGCCGGCGGCCGCGAGCAGCGCGCCCTCGGTGGGATCGCCCTGGACCTGCCAGATTCCGCCGTTTTCCTTCAGGAGGCTGTCGTTGCATACCACTCCGGCCAGCAGGCAGCGGAACAGAGCGGGATGGTCGGCGGCCTCCACCCGGTTCCCCTCGTGGGTGATATCTCCCTTGCCGGGATCGTATCCGCCGCCGCTCACGGAGTACATTGTGCCGCCGGCCAGGACGGCCTGAACGGTCATCTTGTTTTCCGTGAGGGTTCCGGTTTTGTCCGAACAGATGACGGTCGTGCTGCCCAGTGTTTCCACTGCCGGAAGCTTGCGGATGATGGCCTTGCGCCGGGCCATGCGCGAGACGCCGATGGCCAGGGTGATGGTCACTGCCGCGGGCAATCCTTCGGGGATGGCTCCGACGGCAAGGGCCACCGCGGCCATGAACATGTCAAACATACCCTGGCCGCGGATGAGGCCTATGGCGACGGTGACAGCTGCAAGGCCCAGGATCAGGTACAGCAGAAGATGACTGAACGCGGCGATCTTCCGCGTCAGGGGGGTTTCCAGTTCGCTGGCCGAGGCAATAAGCTGGGAAATCCGGCCCACCTCGGTCGCGTCGCCGGTGGCCACGACGATTCCCCTGGCCTGGCCGTGGGTCACCAGGGTCGTGGCATAGGCCATGTTCAGGCGGCTGGCAAGTTCGGTCTCCTCGTCAAGGACAGCGACGGACTTGTCCACGGGTTGGGATTCGCCGGTCAGGGCCGATTCGTCGATCTGCAGACCGCGTTCGTCAACCAGCCGCAAATCCGCGGGAACCTTGTCGCCGGACTCCAAGAGGACGATATCGCCGGGTACAACCTGATGGGAGGGGATGCGCGTTTTATCGCCGCCGCGCACCACCGTCGCCTCGCTGGTCATGGTCCGGGCCAGGGCGGTCAGGGCATGGACCGCCTTGGACTCCTGGAGATAGCCGACCACGGCGTTGGCCAGGACCACCCCGAAGATGACCGAGGAGTCGATCCATTCCCCCAGCAGGGCGGTGATGATGCCGGAGCCGATGAGGATATAGATGAGGGGCTGATGGAACTGGCGGAGAAACCGGACAAAAGAGCTTTCCGTCTTCCGGGTGGTGATGCTGTTGGGGCCGTGCTCTGCCAGGCGCTGCTCCGCCTCGTTTTCATCCAGGCCGCGGCCGGTGTCGGCCCGCCACCGGTCGGCGGTCTCCTCTACGGACAGGTTGTGCCAGTGGCGGTCGGCGGCGGGGGGCATCAGTTCCTCCTGCCCAGGACAAAAACGGTCCCTCTGACCCATTGGTCGCCTTCCCTGCGGCTGAGGGTGTTTTCGGCCAGCAGTTCAATCCAGCCGGACTCGCCGGCGGTTTTCCTGACATAGTCCGGATGGTGGGCATACCGGCCCGTGGGCTGAAGCATCCAGTTGTCCTCCTCGGCCTTTTCGATGGACAGGCAGAACAGCGCGTCCGGCGAAGCGCGCCGGGCGGCCGCTTCGAAGAGGGGGTGCAGATCCCCCCGGTAGATCAGCACGTCGGCCGCGACAAACAGGTCGTATACCGTTTCGGCATGGCGGAGAAAGGTGACGATCTCTTCCGTGTGGAGGCTCGTGTAGATCTGCTTTGCCGCCGCCTGTTCGATCATTTTTTCGGAGAGATCGACTCCGGACAGCTCCCGGCACGCGGTGCGAAACGCCTCCCCGGCCAGACCCGTGCCGCAGCCGAGATCAAGGCAGTGGTCATGGATTCTTTTTTTCGGCTCGATTCTGTCGAACTGGATGCGGAGATCGAGATAGAGATTATATCCCAGGTCATTGATCAGGTTTTCTTCAAAGGTGTGGCTGTAGTGGTCGAAAAGAGAACGAATGTATTCCGGGGGCGGCACATCGACCGGGGCGCCGATGAGAACGGAATGCATGTACCGGGCCGAGGCATGTTCAGGGTCCAGTTGCACAATTTTTCCATACATCTCGCGGGCCATGTCGTAGTCGCCCGCCAGGTGGTGCAGGTAGGCCAGGTTGTTCAGGGCCGGCAGGTGGTCCGGGGCCATGTCGACCAGCCGGGCGAAAACCGAGCGGGCCGCATCGATCTCACCAGCATCCCGGTAGCAGCACCCGAGATTGTAGCGGATGTCGGGGTCGGAGGGCGCCAGCTCCAGCGCCTTCAGGTAGGCCTTTTCCGCCTCGACGAACCGGTTGCCCTTTTTATAGGCCAGGCCGAGATTGTACAAGATATCTTCGTCATCCGGGCACAGTTCGGCGGCCCGGCTGTAAGCCGTGACCGCCCGGCTGAACTGCTCGGTCTGAAAATAGGCCAGTCCGAGATTGTAGTGCACATCCATCACATCGGGGGCCTGTTCGGCCACCTGGGCATAGAGGCTGATGGCCTCGACCGGCCGGCCCTGTTGATGGAGATCCAGGGCCTGGGCATAGAGGGCGTGCAGAGGGTCGTATTGGGGGTTGTTACTCATTGTTTTTGTTCGCGGACTGGGGGATGATTTCCTGTTTCAGCAGACAGCATGAGATGCGGTGCCGAGGGGTGCCGTCGGCACGATAATCGATATTGTCCGGCTGCAGCAGTTTGTTCATGACACAGCCTTCGGGAATGGTCAGGGGGAAGAAGCGGTCCTCGTTGATGCCTTCATGGCGGACGAGCCGGTTGTTTTCAATCCGGAAGGCATGGATGGGATAATCTTCGCACAGCGGGCATTGGTACACCCGGCCGTTGGGGAAGACAAAGTAATTTTCCGCCACGTTGGCGGCGCATTCGAACACTTCGCCGGGTTCGAGAAAGACCTTGGGATAGGTGACGTGCAGGCCAAGCTCCGCTGCTTCCGCCGCGACCGGCGGCACGACCCGGAGCCAGTGGTCGGGGTCGACCTGCCAGACGACTTCCCCCTCCTTTTTATCGGCGGCCGGCTTGCCGCGCAGGCCGATGACCTGGATAAAAAAACGCTTGACCCCCAGGGATTTGAGCAGCCGGGGCATTCTGTGCAGATGATCGATATTGAGGCTGGAAACGGTATAGATGACGCTGGTCCGGAACCCCTTGCCCACGGCCTTCCGCAGGTTTTCGGTGCAGACCGCGAAGGAGTTCTCCCCCCGGATCGGGTCATTGACGGCTGCATCCGGGCCGTCCAGGCTGAAGCTCAGGTAGTCGAGTTCCTTCGGCGTCACGCGGTTGAGAAAATCATGGAACAGGTAGCCGTTGGTGTCGACGGTGACCGCGAAGCGCATTGATTTGGCCGCGCGGATGATCGACGGGAGGTCCGGATGCAGGGTCGGTTCGCCGCCCAGCAGGATGAGGTTGGACGGCTCTTCCGGCCGGGCGAAGAGCCGCAGCCAGTCAATGACGGTTGCCGCGGACAGGGTTTCTGTGCCGTGCTGGGAGGCATTGATATAGCAGTGGCGGCAGGAGAGGTTGCAGGCTGTCAGGATGTGAAAGAAAACATTGCGCTCCCCGGGTTTGAAGCCGACGGTGCGGGCTGTTTGCGGCCGGGCGGTCATGATCTGTTCTCCATCGGCTGCGCGAGGGTGTAGCGGGCCAGGGGGCTGTCGCGCCAGTAATCATGACGGCGGAAAAAGTCCTGGAACATGGCCAGGCTCTCGGTCCGGAGGACGCCCTGGACCAGTTCGATCCGCATCCCGCTGTACAGGGAGGGCAATTGGCTGAGCGGCAGGGAGGTGCCGCCGCCCATCACGTCTTCATAGGCCCAGACGAACCGCCGGATTCCGGAAAGCAGCAGGGCGGCGAAGCACATCAGGCAGGGCTCCATGGTGGTGTAGGCGGTGACGCGGCTGCAGTCGACGCCCGGGAAATCGCGCAGCAACTCCCGCAGGGCAACGATTTCGGCGTGATCGAGTTCGTTGGCATGCGGACCGCTGCTGTTGCGCCGCCGGGCCCGGGCCACGGCCACACCGTCCCTGGCCAGGACGCAGCCCACGGGAAATTCCCCTTCCCGCAGGGCCGCTGCCGCCTCGGCCAGGGCAAGGTGCATCAAGTCTTCATGGTGTTCCATTCCCAACCTCACGTGTTCAGCGGCGGCATACATCCACCTGCTCCAGGTTAGGGGATATACCACGGACACGCTTTTCTGTCAAAGCAGAGCGGTCAGAGCTTGCGGCCGAATTGCAGGACGTTCCCGGGCACCGCGGCACCGGTGTGCGGCTGGACCAGTTCATAACCATGGCTGGTAAAGGGAAGAAAGACCAGGGTCCGGGCCGCGACCTTGAGCCGGGCCCCGGGCAGGGCGGGATGGACGCTGTCCGGGCTGACCGCGCAGGCGGCCAGGGTGATTTTGACGGCCTGTCGGGCTTCCTTTTCGGCCAGGGTGACCGAAAAGAAACCGGGAACGACATGACCATCCTCCGGCCGCAGCCGCCACTGGCTGACGGTCAGGGCGCGCGCCAAGCGCAGGAATGTCCGGGGCCGCACCTTGAAGGCGGGGATCCAGTAGCTCATGGCCCGGTCCCGCCACAGGGGCCCGGGCAGGAGCGGCTGATTGCACCGCTCGATGAAATCGCCGAAACTGGAGATTGCCAGGGCCGGAACAGCGGCGGTAATTTTCCAGAAGGGGAGATAGAGGGAGGTCTCCGGACCGCCGGGCTGCACCTGCCAGTCGGTCCGTTGCAGGCCGTGGTCGCCGACCTCCCAGGCGCTGTCGCAGTTGTCGCAGGTCAGCACCAGGCAGTCCCCTGCGCCGTCCAGGCTCCAGCCGCAGCGAGGGCACAGGGCGGGCAGAAAACTTGTCTGCCAGCGGGGGTTGAAGGGGACTCCGCTGAGGGAAAGCGACTCCAGCCGCTCCAGGGGGACAAGGGGATTGTCGGTGACGGCGTCGATCAGATGGGAGTTGTCCCGGGCCAGGGGGAGGTAAATGAGGCTGAACGTGTCGCCGACGGCGGCCCGGTGATATTCGCTGCGGCCTCTATTGCCGCTCCAGCCGACTGCTCCCGTTCCGTTTTCCATGAGGGCGCCGGCCTTGACCGACATCCGCAGAAACCTGTCTCCGGTCCCCGGGGTGACGGGGGCAAGTTTCATGGCCTGTGGCCGCACGCCAAGGGTAGGGGGAAGGCCGGGCAGGGGATGTCCGAGCCTGGTGGTGTCGATGATCCGGTGGGCGATGCCGTTCTCCGACACGGAGTACACCGTGCTTTTCAGGCGCAGATAGGGCACGTACAGCAGTTCGCCCCGCTCCGGTCCCCCGCTCCGGGCCGGCAGCAGGTAGCGGAAGGCGCCTCTGCTCCGCAGGAAATTTTTGACCCCGCAGTAGGGGCAGGTCAGCAGACGGTCCGTTTCGGCCAGGGTGACGGGAGCGCCGCACTGGGGGCAGCTCTGTTCAACGCGCAGTTCCATTCAGCCGAGCTTGCTGCCGCATTGGTTGCAGAAAGTGGCGCCGGGAAGGTTCTCCGCCTTGCATTCGGGGCAGCGTCCGGCCTGGGGCTGTTCGGAGGCCGGATGGCCGCAGCGTGGGCAGAACCGGGAATTGGGCGTCAGGTTCTTGCCGCAGTTGGCGCACTGTTTGAGAATAACCTGCTGGTGGCCGCAGTAGGGGCAGAACCGGGCGTCGGCCGGGATGGCCTGGCGGCATTCGGGACAGTGGCCGGCCGCCTGCTGTCCGGCGCCGGCCGCTCCTCCCCCGGCCTGCAGATTGCCGAACATGGCGGGCATCATCAGCCCCATGCCCAGCCCGAGGCCCGCGCCGGCCTCTCCGGGTGATTCAGCGGCCTTTTCCATGGCCATGGCCGCCTTCATGCGGACAAAGTTGTCCATGTCCCGGATCACGCTCAGCCGGCTGCGGTCGTCAATGGCCCCCTGGACTTCCTCGGGCGGGGTGATGGAAGTGATATACAGGTCGTCCAGCGCCAGCCCGAAGCGGATGAAATCCCTGGCCAGCCTTTTTTTGAGGCCCGCGGCCAGCTCGTCGAACCGGCCGGGCAGGTTGAATATGGTGTCAAGCTCCTCGCCGAGGTGATCGTTGAACCGGGAGACGATGACCCGCTTGAGATATTCGTTGACCTGGCTGGTCGTGTATTTGCCCATGGTGCCGGCCATGGTGTTGATGAACAGCACCGGCTGGATGATTCGCAGGTTGAAGACCCCGTGGGCCCGGAGCCTGATGAGCCCCAGTTCCGCGTCCCGGAAGGCGACGGGGTCGCGGGTTCCCCACTTGAGGTTGGTGAAGACCTTGAGGTTGACAAAATAGACCTCGGCCCGCAGAGGGCTGGTCATGGCCCAGGGGGTGGCCAGGATCTTGGTGAGGATCGGGACGTTGCCGGTCTTGAGGGTGTGGCGGCCGGGACCGAAGGCATCGCAGGCCCGCCCCTTGTAGAACAGCACAGCGGCCTGGCTCTCGCGGACAGTGAGTTGGGCGCCCCATTTGATTTCACCGGAACCGTGCTCCGGCAGGCGGTGCAGCAGTTCCTGTCCGGTTTCGTCGAACCACTCCAGGATTTCCAGGAATACGATATTATTCACGCCCATGCTCTCCCCTCCCGTCTCGAATTTGCGGAAAATGACCGGCTGGTGGATTATAGTACGGAGCAGCCCTGATGACCAAGGGGAAATTCTCCTTGATGATCCGGTCAAAAAAGAATAAACGGGAACAAGCAACCCGAATGGCGTCCGGAAAATGTTGCCGCAAGGTCGCCGGCAGATCAATCTGCTGCCGGACGTAGCCGGGTCGGCCGGAAATCAGGCTGATTACGCAACCCACTTTCAGGAGGAACCTTGATGAAGAGTATCGTTGTCGCCCTTGCCCTGCTGTTGATGCCCTTGGCGGCCGCGGCCCAGCCCATGATGGGAATGGACCAGGCGGACATGCAGAAGTTCATGCAGGCGATGCAGGAAATGCAGGCCTGCATGGAAAAAGTTGACCAGGCGGAGCTGGAGGCGCTGGAAAAGCGGGGGGAGGAATTCGACGCTGAAATCAGAGCCCTGTGCGCCCAGGGAAAGCGGGACGAGGCGCAGAAAAAGGCCGTTGCCTACGGCAAGGAAATGGCTGACAACCCTGTTATCCAACAGATCCGGGCATGCACCGAGAAGTTCGCCGATATACTCCCGAAAGAGGAACAGCCATTTTTGGATGATTTCGATTTCAGCGACCGCCACATCTGCGACGAGGAATAGCCCCGGCTTCGCCGGCTGAAGCCGGGGAGGCAGTAGCTGTTTAGGCTGTAGGCTGTTAGGAATATGAGGCTGAAGCTGTTTAGGCTGTAGGCTGTTAGTTTCGTAGGTTGGGGTGAGCCAGCGAACCCCAACGCAACCGGTTGAAATTGTTGGGGTTCGCTAACTCGCCCCAACCTACGCCGGTCGAGCGGCTCTTCAAACCACCAGCGAAGCTGCAAACTTCCTTCTGGCTTCTGTCCTCTGGTTTCTGACTTCTGGTATGCTGCCAGCTCCCCGGCATAGCCGGGTTCTCCCCTCATCCGCCCTCCGGGCACCTTCTCCCCCAGGAGAAGGGTGTTTCAAGTTCGCTGACGCGAA
>JALHJD010000434.1 GCA_022837185.1 Desulfobacteraceae bacterium | reverse complement strand
CCCCGGGAATACGCCGACCGCATCAGCGAGGAGTTCCGCCGCACCTGGCCGCTGCTCGCCGTCGAGCCGGATCATTTCATCCGCACCACCGACCCGGTTCATGTCCGGACGGTCCAGGACATCCTGCGCCGGGTGCACGACCAGGGTGACATCTATTTCAGCGAATACACCGGCCTGTACTGCCAGGGCTGTGAACGGTTTCTCACCGAAAAGGAACTGGTCGACGGCAAGTGCCCCGACCACCTGCAGCCGCCGCGGGAAATTTCCGAACAGAATTATTTTTTCCGGATGAGCAGGTATCAGGAGTGGCTCATCGACCACATCAAGGAGAATCCTGAATTCATCACCCCGGAGCGGTACCGGAACGAGGTGCTCTCCTTTCTCGGCGAACCGCTGGAAGACCTCTGCATCTCCAGGCCCAAGGCAAGGCTGACCTGGGGGATTCCCCTTCCCTTTGACGACAACTTCGTGACCTATGTCTGGTTCGACGCCCTGATCAACTATCTCACCGGCATCGGCTACCCGGACGACCCGGATTTCAGCCGCTACTGGAAAGCGGCGGAGCATGTCATCGCCAAGGACATCCTCAAGCCCCACGCCATCTACTGGCCGACCATGCTCAAGGCCATGGGGCTGCAGCCGTACAGGCGCCTTCATGTGCACGGCTACTGGAACGTCGAGGAAACCAAGATGTCCAAGTCCATCGGCAATGTCGTCCGTCCCGGGGAACTGGTCGAACGGTATGGGGCCGATACGGTGCGCTACTTTGTCCTGCGGGAGATGAGTTTCGGGCTTGATGCCTCCTTTTCCGCCGATGCGGTGACCGAGCGCCGTAATTCCGACCTGGCCAATGATCTCGGCAACCTCTTCGCCCGCTCCCTGACCATGATCGGCAAATATGCCGGCGGCAAAGTCCCGGAGCCCGACCACATGATCCTGACCGGGGCCGACCGGGAGCTGATCGGCGCCGTTGAGGAAATGACCGCCCGCTACCAGGAGTACATGAACGACTTCCAGTTCCACCGGGCGCTGCGGGAGATATGGAAGATCATCTCCATGATGAACCGGTTCATCGTCACCAACGCTCCCTGGGAGTTGGCAAAATCGCCGGGCCACTACAGCCGTCTCATGACCGTGCTCTACTTTCTTGCCGAATCGCTGCGCTTCATCGCCCTGGTCCTGCAGCCGGTCATGCCGGCGGCGGCGGCCAAAATGGCCGCCGCCCTCGGACTGGCGGGCGAGATGGAAGCCGCCACCCTGTCCACGGCCGGAAAATGGGGCATGCTGCGCCCCGGCACGGTCATCTCCCAGGGCGAGCAGCTGTTTCCCCGCCTGGACAAAGTGAAAAAGGTTGAACCGCCCCGGCCGCAGAAACA
>JALHJD010000433.1 GCA_022837185.1 Desulfobacteraceae bacterium | reverse complement strand
GACGCTGAACTCATCGGAGTATGAGACGCCGAAACCAACCTCCGAATTGGGTTTCAGATCGATCCGCCGCGCCTCTTGCCCGCGCAAGTAGAGGATGACGACCGCCTTTCCGCTCTGGCCGGTTTTCACCTGGTAGTTGACCGGCAAATCAAGGGGATACTTGGTAACTTTTTCGTACTTGCCGCTGCTAATCTTGCCAACACTGACATCCCCCTCCCCGTTCATGAGCGCCAGGCTCCATTTTGGATCCGGCGGGGCGCGCTCGATGCGGGTCGTCAACAACTGGATGACCTTCTCGCCCACCGCCGGAGAGTCGGTGATGCCAACGTCAGCGCTTCGAAAATACGGGTTGTTCGCATCGCTCAGGTACGGGCTGACGGCGAGCAAAGAGCCGGAATGGATGGTGTTTTCGAAAATATACTCGGCCACCCCATTCAGGTGGCAAGAAGCAACCGGCACGACCGCATCATCCGGGCAGAGCGGCCCGCAGCCGGCCCTGCCGATGATGTTGGCATATTCCACCCCCGGATGCAGGTGCTCAAAAGACGCCTCTCCCTTATTAATATGATCGAAAAACATATTGACCGCGTTCAACTGAAAGGAAGCGACGAAGTGCGTCTCGTAATAGGCGCTGGCGAGCGCCCTCGGAATCCCGACCCAGTCATTCACGCCGTGGTTGGGGGTAGCCAGCATGATCAATTTGCGGATATTCTTATAATTTTGGTTAAACGTCATGTACTGGCGCGTGATCAGCCCGCCCATGCTGTGGGTCACTACGTCCACCCTCGTGATCTGGATATCCTTATTCCTGTACTCGTTGAGGAGGCCGGTGATGTCCGATTCCAGGTCTTCGGCCATCGCCTCGATGGAGGAGTTCTCGAAGCCGGGCAGGTACTTGCCGGCCGTCGAGTCAAATTTATCCTGAGCAAGGCGGGAGGTCATATACTGCCAGGTGTCTTCGCTGCCAAAGTAGCCATGCACCATGTGCACCGGCGGGCGGAAGACCAGCAAGAGCGTCGAATCCGGCATGGAAGCCGGCCAGTCCTCGCTGGTGAATTCGAAGTTCAAAACCACCGCCGCGCCGTAAGCAGCGCGGTTGCCCTCCGCGCCCAGGGGGACAGCCTCTGTGAGCAGCGAAGTCTCCAGGGTATCGGGCGGCGCGTAATAAAGCAGCCGGGATTCATTCGGTGGGATCTGAACGCTTTTCCCGGCCATATCCTGGCCCTTGCTGTCAACCAGCTTTCCTAGAACTGGCCTCTCAATGCTGGCCTGGATGGTTCGCTGGGGGTCGTCATTGATCAGGTGGACGGGCAGCGTCGAGACGCCGTCCGCCGCCACGCCCAGGTACTGCGCCTTTGACTCATTTCGCGGTTCATCC
>JALHJD010000106.1 GCA_022837185.1 Desulfobacteraceae bacterium | reverse complement strand
CGACACCCATAATTTCGAGAAAAATGCCCTGCCCGCGGACGGCACCTCCTTCCGCTACCTGTTCAACATCGCCAACCTCAACCTGGTCCGCAAACTCGAACTCACGGATCTGCGCCGTTCCGAACTGAAGTACTTCAAGGCCGCCCTCGCCGACCTCAAGGTCAGTAAGGGAAAGGCCTTCGTCCATATCGGCAGGGTCTGGTCGCCGGACATCCTGGTCATCATCGCCGATTTTCTCAACCACGTCGACCAGTTTTCCTGGGTGATCGTTTCGGGAATTCACGGCGAGCGGCTGGTGGTGATTTTCAGGTGCGACGGTTACCGGAAAAACGCCGGCAATCTGGCGCAGAAAACCTTCGGCAAATTGGGCGTGGCCGGCGGCCACAAGGAGGCCGCCAGGGCAGAGGTTCCCCTGAAGAACCTCGAGTTGTCGGACAGCCAGGATTTTACCACCAATTCGCTCATCAGGCTGGCCACCCGGCACGAAAAATAAACGGCCGCTGCTCTCTTTTCCCGCTTTTGTTCCGCCCGGGCCCGGTCCGCCCCCTGACGGCGGCCGTTTTTTTAATGAATTTTTTTGATTTCTTTCAACAACATAAAGAATAAAATGCTTGCATCGGCCCGAGAATTTACCATACTATACAAGAAGAACACGGGTTGTGCGGTCTTCACTCCACCAGAAAGGTTCTTGTATGTTCAAACCATCTGTTCTGGCCATGATCCTGGCCGGCGGCCGGGTCGATGAACTGGGGGTGCTCACTTTCTATCGGCCGAAATCGGCCGTTCCCTTCGGCGGTTTTGCCCGGGTTATCGATTTCGCTCTCTCCAACCTGATGTGGTCGGGGATTGAACTGGTCGCCATCCTCAGCCAATACCGTTCCTTTTCACTGATCAACCATATCGGCACCGGGGCCGCCTGGGACATGATCGGCCGCTATCGCGGGGTCTCCATTCTGCCGCCCTTCAAGGGACTCGAAAGCTCTGACTGGTACAAGGGCTCCGCCGATGCCGTCTATCAGAACCTTGACTTTGTCCGCTATCATGCCCCGGCCCAGATCCTGATTCTGTCCGGTGATCATGTCTACCAGATGGATTACCGGGAAATGATCAGATATCACCGGGAAAAGGAGGCCGATCTGACGGCGGCCTTCATCGAGGTCGATCCTGCCCAGGCCCATCGCTTCGGGGTCGGCGAGATAGATTTCGAGAATGACAGGTTCGGCAGGTTGACCCGCTACGAAGAGAAACCGGCCCGGCCCCAGGGCAATCTTGCCTCGCTGACCATCCTCTGCTTTCGGCCCGAGGTCCTTTACGAGATGCTTGAGGAGAACCAGAAGCAGCAGTCGTTTGAATTCGGCCGCGACATCATCCCCATGATGATGGAGCGCAAACTGAAGGTGTATGGCTACAAGTACTCGGGCTACTGGGGGTATACCCGGACCGTCGGCGAGTATTGGAAGACCAGCATGGACCTCCTCGGCCGGGACCCGAAGATCGACATGGAGAAATGGGGCCTGCGCACCAACCTGGATCACCGGGATATCCGCGACTGCCAGCCCCTGAAGATCGGCAGTGGTGCCGTACTCGACAACAGCATGGTCTATAACGGCTGTCATGTCGACGGCACGGTGAAGAATTCCATTCTTTTTCCGGGCGTGCGGATAGAGGAGGGGGCCGAGGTCTCGGATTCCGTTCTGTTTTTCAACAATACGGTGCAAAGCGGCACGAGGATAACCAGGACCGTCAGCGATGTGAACACCATCTTCGGGCCCGGATGCCGAATCGGCGGTCCCATGAGTGAAGGAGAGCGGAAGGGAATCACGGTGATCGGCTGGAACAACCAGGTGCCGGAGGGTATGGTCGTCGGCCGGAATTGTACGGTCTATCCCCGGTTGGCCGCGGAAAAATGGCCGGCGGAGGCGATTGGCGACGGCGAGGTGCTGCGATGATCGGCAGTAAGGATGCCCTGGTGTTGATTCTTGCCGGAGGGGTGGGCAGCCGGCTCAATATTCTGGTCGGCCACCGCGCAAAACCCGCGGTTCCCTTTGCCGGGCTGTACAGGATCATTGACTTTAGCCTGAGCAATGTCATGAATTCCGGCCTTACCAAGGTCGGGGTCCTGACCCAGTACAAGCCCCTTTCCCTGATGCGCCATATAGGGGGAGGCGAAGCGTGGGACTTTACCGGACGGACCCGGGGAGTCAAGATTCTGCCGCCCAGGACCGGGGAGAAGGAATCCGACTGGTACAGGGGGACAGCGGACGCCATCCGCCAGAACATCGATTTCATTGAAGCCAATCCCTCCAGAGAGACCCTGGTCCTGTCGGGAGACCACATATACCACATGGATTTTGACGCGATGATTGAATTTCATCGCCATAAAAAGGCCGATGTGACCATCGGCATGATGGTGGTGCCCAAAAGCCAGATCCACCAATTCGGGGCCGGAATCGTCGATGACGAAAACAAGGTGATCGACTGGGAGGAGAAGCCGTCCGTTCCCCGCACCAACCTCGCCTCCATGGGCATTTACGTATTCGATACCCGGTATCTGCTCCGGGCGCTGGCCCTGGACCGCAATGAACATGACTTCGGCATGCACATCGTTCCCCGGGCCATCGTCCAGGACAGGGTGTATGCGTATCCGTTTTACGGATATTGGCGCGATGTGGGAACCATCCAGTCGTACTGGGAGGCGAACATGGATGTTATCCGCGAAGGGTCGGGCATTTCGCCCCAGGAGTGGGGGATACGGCCCAATGTTTCGGCGGACGGCCGCCCCATGGACCGGGCCCCGGCCCGGTTCCTGTCCGGCTGCCAGGTTCAGTCCTCCATGATTTCCGCCGGCTCCGTTATCGAGGGGACGGTGATCAACTCGATTCTGTCCCCCGGGGTGCGGGTCGAACAAGGCGCGGTGGTCAGGGATTCGGTGATTTTTGAAGATGCGGTCATCGAACAGGGGGCGCTGGTCGACCTGGCAATCTGCGACAAGCGGGTCAGGGTCGGGAAAAACGCCGTGGTGGGATTCGGCGACAACAAGGATATTCCCAATAAAAAACATCCGACACACCTGTACACCGGAATCACCCTCATCGGCAAGGAGGCGGCAGTGCCGGCCGGAATGAAAATCGGCAGAAACTGCACCGTCGGCCCCCAGCAGCGGGGAAGTGAATATTCCGATCTATTTCTCCGGGACGGGGATTCATTGTAGCCGCCGTTCAAGGAACCGTCATCCAGTCCCCGGCATTTCAGGAGGCGGGGATTGTCTGAAAACATACATCTCTGCTCTTGCAAGCCGTGGAAATGGAGGAGACGGACGGCCCAGGCGAACGGACTTTTCTGGAAATTGTTATTGATACTGTTTGCTGAAATGTTCTGAGCTGGTATTATAGAAAGAAAATAGAGAGAATTCTTCGTTGCCGCGGCCGGAAGGAGCTCGGCAGGGCCGCCGGGACGAGCTGTCCTGAAGGGGAAAACGCGGACGGGGAATTTCAGTCAGAAAGGAAGACCGTGCAGAAATTTCTGGAAAAAGACGCACCCCCTGCCTGGCTTTTTGCGAGCTTCTGGACCATCATTATCGTCCTGTCGCTGAGTTGGAACATAGCCCGGCAGAAAAATGAGATAATCGAGGTGGCGACCAACGAGGCGAACACCATCTTTGAAAAGGACCTGGTGTATTATCGGTGGGCGACCAGCCATGACGGGGTGTACGTCCCCATTACCAGCAAGACCGTTCCCAATCCCTACCTGCAGGACCTTCCGGGGCTGAGTGCAGTCACCGATACCGGCCTGCCCCTCACCCTGGTCAACCCCGAATACATGATCCGCCAGGTTTACGAAATGGGCAGGGGGAGCGGGAGCGCCCGCGGCCACATTACAAGCCTGGATCCAATCCGGGATGAAAATGTTGCGGATCCCTGGGAGGCGGAGGCCCTCGAGGCCTTTGAAAAAGGGGAGTCCCAGGTGATTTCTGTGGAGCAGATTGACGGCATGCCCTATCTCAGGCTCATGCGCCCCATGGTCACCGAGTCCGGCTGCCTGAAGTGCCACGCCCAGCAGGGGTATGAATTGGGAGACATCCGGGGCGGCATCAGCGTCGCCGTCCCGATGAATCCGCTCTTTTCCCTGTACCGGCAGAATATCCTTGTCCTCACTCTTGCCCACATCCCCTTGTGGCTGCTCGGCCTGACCGGCATATTCGTCAGCTCGAACAGGATTACCCAGGCGATGCGCAAACGGGAGGAGGCCGAGGCCAAAACACGATCCATCATCAACAATATGCTCGACGGCCTGATCACCATGAGGGCGGACGGCACCATTGAATCACTCAATGCCGCGGCATGCCAGATTTTTGCCTGTAATCCCGGCGAAACCCTCGGGAAAAACATTACCGGGCTCATTCATTTTCCCGGGAGGGGGGATGCGCAGGACGCATCCTTTCTGCCGGATATCAGCGGTCTTGTCGGCACGCCGAAGGAAGTCACCGGGGTCCGCGTCAACGGCGTCGCCTTTCCCCTTGAAATTTCCCTGAGCGAGATGAGCACCGATCATGGCCGGCTGTTCATTGCCACGGTCAGGGACATCACCGAGGAAAAAATCAGGAAGTCGGAAGCGCTTCGAACCGGCCAGCTGGCCGCAATCGGTGAGTTGGCTGCCGGCGTGGCGCATGAGATAAACAATCCCATCAACGGTATCATCAATTACACCCAGCTCCTGCTGGACAACGCCAATGACAAGTATGACGAGACCGACCGGGATTTCCTGTCCAGAATCATCAAGGAAGGGGAGCGGATTGCCGTCATTGTCGGCAACCTCCTCTCATTTGCCCGCCAGCGGGACGTGATCGAGGAAGTGTCCATGAAGGAGATCGTCGAGGACAGCATTTCCCTCCTCATGCATCGCCTGCAGAAGGACGGCATCCATATCACCGTCGATACCCCGGATAACCTGCCGATGATCAAGGGGAACCCGCAGCAGCTGCAGCAGGTGCTGGTCAACCTGCTGACCAATGCCATGTATGCGCTGAACCAGCGCTATGCTGACAGTTGCCCGGAAAAGAAGCTTGAAATCCGCTGTCGCCTGAAAGCCGCGGCCAGCAAGGAGTATCTCTGCCTGACGGTTACCGATTGGGGAATAGGAATTCCCCAGGAAATCATCAATCGTATCTTTGATTCTCTGTTTACGACCAAACCACCGGGCAAGGGCACCGGGCTGGGGCTGAGCATCAGCAAGGGGCTGGTGCGTGATCATCACGGGTTTCTGTCGGTGGAGAGCAAGCCCGGCGGGCCAACTGTCGCGACGGTGGATCTGCCGGTTGAAGCAAATAACGGTGACGCATGATCCAGAAGATATCGGAATAGCACCACCCCCTCTTCCGGCCTTTTGCAGGCGGGAAGAATAAAATAGGATCGCCAGGGCATGAAGACCAAAAAAATATCAGATCAGACCCGTTTCAATCCCCCGCCGCCGGAGGAGTCATCGGTTCGATCCTTTGAATCGCTCAACATTCAGGTTTCGGACCACCCGTCATTATCCTTTCTCCACTCACTGATCCACAGCGTCAGCCTCCCCGTGATGGTCATCGGCGCCGACAAGCAGATCAAATTCATCAACTCCGCCGCGGAAATACTATTCGGTGACCGGGTGAAGCAGTATCCCATCGGCACGGACTGTTTTACGTTCATGTATGATTACAATAATTTCTCGTCCTGTCTCGAATTCGGCAAGACCTGTCCCCTGGTTGAATGCCGGGAGACGATGGCGACCCTGCGGACGGAATATTGCCTGAATGTAGAGGATGAAACGCCTCAATACTACGAGATAATATCGTCGCCGATTTTCAACGAGGACGGAAAATTTCTCGGTATTGTGCAGGTTTTTTACGATATTACCGACTGGAAACTGTTTGAGAAGTGGCTGAAAGTCGCCCAGAAAGGAGCGAACAATCTGCTCAGGGAGAGGACGGCGAAGCTGCTGGAAAGCAATAAGTCCCTCCGACGGGAGGTGCAGGAACGGCAGCAGACCGAAATGGCGCTGCTGCGGGCGACCAAACGCTCTGAGCTGCTTTACCGGGTCATCCCCAGTGCTATTTTTACCGTTGACCTCGAACGGCGCATCACCAGCTGGAACGACAAGGCGGAAGCGGTGACCGGTTATTCCCGGGAAGACATGATCGGCCAGCCCTGCAGCATATTCGCCCTCTATCCCTGCACCGCTGGATGCAGGCTTTATTCCGACGAGACTGTCAAGCCCATTGTGGGCTGCGAACGGATCATCAGGACCAAGGATGGGCCGCGGCGGATCGTCTCCGTCAACGGCGACCTGCTGTATGATGACGACGGCAATGTGATCGGCGCAGTGGAAAGCTTCGAGGATGTCACCGATATCAAAATGTCCGAGGCCCAACTGAGCAGTGAACGCGACAAGCTGAAAAGTATGCTGTCCGCCATGGGACATGGAATGCATATCATCTCCCTTGATTTTGATATCGAATACCAGAATGATATTGCCTTGAAGGCTTTCGGCGACATTGTCGGCAACAAATGTTACTGGTTTTACAAGGAGCGTCGGCAGCCGTGCGAAAACTGCCTGATGCATCAGGCAATTCAAACCAATGCCATCCAACACACCGAGATTGTTTTGGCCAATAACAGGCAATACGACATCAGTTACGCACCTTTCAAGGATGTTGACGGGCAAGTCAAGGCGCTCAGCCTGTTGAGAGATGTCACCGAAGAGAAGAAAATGCAGGCCGAAGCCCTGCGGGCCGTCCAGCTGGCCTCCGTCGGCGAGCTTGCCGCCGGGGTTGCCCATGAGATAAACAATCCGATCAACGGTATAATCAATTACGCCCAGATCATTCAGGACGAAGCGGCCGACAATGAACTCCTGGTGAAATTTTCCGAAAAGATTATCAGGGAGGGCGAGCGGGTGGCCTCCATCGTCAGCAACCTCCTCTCCTTTGCCAGGCAGCAGGATGAAGAATCGGACAAAATTTACCTCAACCAGGTGATCATGGATGCCGTCGATCTGATTCGTCATCAACTGTCAAAAAACTGCATTCTCCTGGAACTGGATCTGCCGGTCGAACTGCCGCCGATTTTCGGCAATCATCATCAGCTGCAGCAGGTGTTCCTCAATATGTTCAGCAACGCCAGGTTTGCCCTGAACCAGAAATATGCCGGCAAGGACCCGCAGAAGAAGATTATTATCACGGGTCAGGAACTCGAGGAGAAGGACAGAAAATTCGTGCGCATCATCTTTACGGACCTCGGCACGGGGATTCCGGGCGAGATTGCGCAGAAGATATTTGAGCCCTTTTTTTCCACCAAAATGACCGGGGAGGGGACAGGTCTGGGGCTGAGCATCAGCCGGGAGATTATCGCCAAGCATGACGGCTCGTTGCAGGTGGAGTCGCAGGAGGGGGAATATACGAGCATGATCATCGACATCCCGGTCTATCCCGGTCCTCCCAAATACCTGGCCTTTGGAACAGCTTCCGTGGAACCAGGCGAAGCGGCCGGAACGGATGGAAACGTGAAGGGGGATTGAGAACGGGAAGCCTGTTGAAAAGGTTGACGCGGCCTGCCCGAAGCTTTACCATGAATTGTTCCATTGTTCTGTACAGGGGAGAT
The DNA here is from genome assembly GCA_022837185.1 of Desulfobacteraceae bacterium. GTDB lineage: Bacteria > Desulfobacterota > Desulfobulbia > Desulfobulbales > Desulfobulbaceae > UBA10518. Next base: position 1,630 of record JALHJD010000106.1, on the reverse strand, counting down.
GTTTGCTGATTCAATTTTCCGCGGCAGCATGCTCCCGGCCTGGTTGTCCGGCGGGGCTGCGTTTGAGGCAGATGCCCGGGACGGAAAAGCTATGAGAAGCGGATTTGAGCCGCTTTGCGCGGTCGAGTGACATATGATCGATTTGGATAAAACAGAGTCAAGAATTCTGGTTGTTGATGACGAAGAAAGTCTGCGCCTGACCTTTAAGACCTTTTTGTCCCGGGAAGGATACGGGCCGGTAACGGTCGCTTCCACCTTTGACGAAGCCCTGGAGCTCATCGAAAACAATACCTACGACCTGATTGTTTCCGACATAGTTCTCGAGGGTGCCTCCGGCATTGACCTGCTCCGCAGGGCCAAGGAGCTGAACCAGGATTGCCCGGTGGTCATGGTCACGGGCTATCCCAATATCAAGTCCGCCTCGGAGGCGGTACGGCTTGGCGCCTTTGATTACCTTGCCAAGCCGGTCAAGAAGGAGGATCTGCTTCGTACGGCCAGGATGGCCCTGCAGCAGTATAATCTGCTGAAGACCAAGGAAGCCCTGGAAAAAGAAAAGGAAAATTATCGGCAAAACCTGGAAACCATTTTTCGCAGCGTCCAGGATGTTATCATTACTGTTGATCCGGACCTGCAGGTCGTGCAGATGAATGAGCGGGCAAAGGAATTTCTTTCCAAAATCAATTGCCAGGTGGAGGTAGGATCGAATCTGCAGAAGGTGGATACCTTTTTTGCCAAGGCATGCCTTCAGGATGCGTTGCTCGTGCTTGAGTCCCAGAATGAACTGCCCGAACATCGCATAGAATTTCAAGCGCCGTATGGGCGGGCCGTTCTCCGCATCAGCGCTGCTCCTCTTGTCTCAGGCACGGTCAACCTCCAGGGAGTCGTGTTCGTTGCCCGGGACGTCAGCAGGCTTGAACTGCTGGAACAGCGGGGGAGGAGGAGACAGTTCCACCGGCTGATCGGCGCCAGCAGGGCCATGCAGACAGTCTATACCCTGATCGAGAATGTCGGCCAGGTTGATACCTCGGTTCTGATCACCGGCGAGAGCGGGACCGGCAAGGAACTGGTTGCCGAGGCCTTGCATGCCGAAAGTCCCCGCCGTGACATGCCCCTCATCAAGGTCGACTGCACGGCCATTCCCGAAGGCCTGTTGGAAAGCGAGCTGTTCGGCCACAAGAAAGGCTCCTTTACCGGCGCTGACAGCAACCGTCAGGGGCGCATCCTGCAGGCGGACGGCGGCACCCTGTTCCTCGACGAAATCGGCGACATTTCTCCGGCCATGCAGCTGCGGCTTCTCAGGTTCCTCCAGGAGCGGACATTTTACCCGGTCGGGCACGATATGCCCCTGAAGGTTGATGTGCGGGTTATCGCGGCCACCAACGCCGACCTCAAGCAACGGGTCATCGACGGCAAGTTCAGGGAGGACCTGTACTACCGGCTGCGGGTTATTGACATAGTTCTTCCGCCCCTGAGGGAGCGCGAGGAGGATATTCCCCTCCTGGTCGAGCATTTTCTTGAGCGTTTCAACAAACGGCTGGGCAAGGAAATCTACGGCATTTCCGACCAGGCTCTTGCCGCCCTCAAGGAGTACAACTGGCCGGGCAATGTGCGGGAGCTGGAGCATGTCATG
>JALHJD010000105.1 GCA_022837185.1 Desulfobacteraceae bacterium | reverse complement strand
TGCTGATCTGTTTCATGGTTCTGTTCGTCACCGCGGCCGTTGCGCAGGGGGCTGATTTAGCGCTGGAGAGGAACCTGCGGAAGAACCTGGCCGCAAGCCGGAGCCTGCTGGCAAAAATGGAACGGGCGGCGGCTTCGGGAGCGTCGAATCCGGCCCTTGTGACGGAGCTTATGGAGTTCGGCGAGGCAATCCGAGCGGATCACCAGGTTTTGCTGGGGCAGCTCAAGGCCAGGGAGGCGCAGCTCGTGACCTTCGGCCCTGCCGCCGTCTCCCGGCAGAGGGAGGTGCGGGAGCGGTATGAACAGTCCCTGTCCCTGTATCTTGATCATCTTGGAGGTTTGAAAGAGGATCAGCCCGGCCTGGGCGATATTCGAAGGCTGCGGGACATTCTGGCGGAGATTCTGCCGCGGAGAACACACCGGCTCCACGGCAGCATTCCCTATCGCCGCCTGCACCTCCCGGCCCGGGCGCCGGTCTTCTCACCGGAAATTGTCCCGTCCTACAGGGGCGGGGACAGGGCGTTCAACGGGGCCGATCTTGCCGCAAGTCCTGAGGCGCAAATTTCCCCGGCTATAGCGGGCCTGGCAGCCTCCCTCCACTGGAGCCCCGTCGAGATGTATGAATGGGTGAAAAACAACATCAGGACCGAGTGGTACTGGGGAGCCATGAAGGGCGCGGAGGAGACCTTGCGCCAGAGGAGCGGCAACGATGCCGACCAGGCCGCCCTGCTGATCGCTCTGTTCCGGTCCGCGGGATTCCCTGCCCGTTTTGTCAGAGGGGTGGTGGAATTTTTTCCGGATATTGATGCGGCTGTTGACCAGACCGGGATTGCTGATCCCCGTACCATCGCCGGTCTGTTTCAAAAAGCCGGCATCCCGTATGAAACGGTTATTGCCGGGGGCGGAATCGCCAATTTCCGGTTTGAACATATCTGGGCCGAGGTGGAGATCCCCCATGCCAATTACCGGGGCGCCGTGCTCGATGAACACGGCCGGACCTGGCTTGCCCTGGATACGAGCGTCAAGACCGCCGGCTCAGAATCCGAGAGTCCCGCCGATGTTCTGCAAACCCTGGACCTGACGGATATTCGGCGCAGATACCTGGAGGACTGGAAACCGGAAACGCCCCTGGAATTTCTTGCCGCCGGGATCAATGAGCAGTTGGCCGGCAGCGGTTTGGACCTGTCCTATGACGACTTGCTGCACACCAGGACGATCAACCGGGAGAACATGCAGATTCTTCCGGCCAGTCTGCAGTTCAGGGAAATAGCGGTTACCGGGGAGTACGCGAGCCTGCCGGATGATTTCATCCACAAGGCCAGATTCATTGCCCGGACCAATGGCGGCATGGTGCTTTTCGACCAGGCTGTGCCCCTGCATATGCTGTCCAACAGGAGTGTTGCCGTAACCTTTGAGCCGGAGACCATTGAGGACCAGGAGGTCATGAACGCCCATGGCGGACTGGACAATACCCCCCTCTACCTGATTCGCCTCAGACCGCTGATCACCGTTGACGGAAAAAGAGAGATCGTCGGCCGGGGCGGGCTTGCCGCGGGCACGGATTTCAGCCTGACGGTGGAGCTGTCGGCTCCGGCGGTGACCGAACGGGTGGAGAACATCCTGGTCGCCGGATACCCGGCGGTCATCGGTCTTGCCGCGCAGCAGGCTGTGGTGCCCGATGGCCTGTCTCAGCGGCCGGAAAATGCCGAGCGCCTCCTTTTTGAACGGGCCATGTCCTTTATTGACCGGGGCAACAAGGCCGAAGAGGAGCTGGCCTCGCTTCTGCGCACGGAGGTGGTCCGCCCCCTGCCGACAATGGTTTCCCTGGGCGGTGTCCTGGACGTGATTTCCCTGCTTGACGCGCCGCACGGCTTTGCCTTCAAGGGGGTCTACCTGGACGCGGACCTGAGGGTGGTTGAACCCGTAGAGGGTGTGGCTCCGGCGGGCTGGGATCCCGCACCCCTGTTCATGCAGCTGGCGTCGCTGCAGAATTCGGTGCTGGAGAACAGGGTTTTTGAGGAGGGATTGGGAGTGGATGCGGTCTCGACCGCCAAGCTGCTTGCCCTCGCCGGCAGGGACGCCTTTCCGGTCGCTGTCGTGGACGCGGGCAACATTGCCGCTGTGCTGCCGGAACTCGGCCTGCCGGCGATCATCCAGGACGACATTGCCAATGCGGTGCACCGCGGATATCTTGTCACCGTTCCAGAGGGCGAACTGTTTTATGAGGACTGGTCAGGCTTTGCGTACATCAAGGAAGACCCTGCTTCCTTTGAGTCCGGCTGGATGCTCTCCGGCACGATCGCCGGCGGCATGACGGCCCTGAATCCGGACCGCTGGCCCGATGAGTATTATGACATCCTTGCCAATCCCATGGTCGAATCTTCGGAAAATCCCCTGGGCGCGGTTCAGATTAAGGTGATCAGCGGGCTGGATATTTCGGCCGGGACCGCGGGCCGGCAGTTGCCCGAAGGATTGCAGGTGGTGGCCCTTGACCGGCAAGGCAACCGGGTCAGGGGCGTCGAGGTTGTTTTCGAGGTCCGGGCCGGGGGAGGCAGGTTGAGCCGCCGGAACGCGGCGGATTGGTCTGACAGGGTCATGGCCCTGACCGGCTATGACGGCATTGCACGGGTCGATGTCCTCCTGGCCGAATCCACCGGCGTCAACCCGGCAACCGCCAGGAGAGCCACAGATCAAGCCGTGCAGCCTGTCGACGAGACGGTCATCGAGGTGACCACGACAACCGGTCTGCGGACTGCGGCTCCCCTGTCGGTGTACGGCTTTCCGGACGTCCCGCATCACCTGCGGGTCGAAGGGGGCGGGGGAAGCGGCGCCATCCTCTCCTGGGCCGCAACGCTCGTTGCCCATGTCGAGGACCGGTACGGCAACCGGATCAACGGGGAGGCCGTGGATTTCCTCATGGGGGATGCCCGGATGCAGTCATCGTGTCCTTCTTCCAACAACGACAGCCGTTCCGGGCTGCTCGTCCCGGCCGATGCGCCCTGCATGAATACCATCCCGGTCCATGGCGAGTGCGGCGGGGATTCGGTCACCGGCCTCACCGGCCTGCACACCGGCGCCGTGGCCCAGGTGCTGCTCGGCGGGCTCCCCGGCGCCGCATACCCGGTGACGGTCACCTCCGGTTCGCTGACGCCCGAAGTCGTCACAATCACCTCCTTTCCCGCGGGCGTTTGCGACGACGATGATCCCCCTTACAGCGCCCTGGTCCTGAAGGTGATCCATGAGACGGATTCGTTCGGCCATGTCATCAGCGGCGGTGCGGTCTCCACGACTGTCCCGCTTCTGGCCCGGATGTATTATGTCCGGGAAAGGGAGAAGGTCGTGGACAGGGATATGCAATGCACGCCGGACGAAACGGATACCTGTCCGGTCGTCCTGGGCACGGGAGAGTTTTACGCGGATACCGATTTTGTGAGCGCCTCGGTCCGCTTTGACGGGTTTGAAGCCGCTTCCCTGGGTAACGGCCTTTTCCGCATTGATTACCCGTTGTCTCCCACGGCCCGGCAGCATGACGTCAGGTTGGTCGGCGAGGCCACGGAGACGGTCAGGATCACCGCCGATATCTGCGACCGGACAAACGACTGCCGCCTGATCGATTTCGAAAAGGCCGGTCCGGCCGCGGAGCACGGGACCGTTGTGTATGCCGTGGATGTGACCGTCCCGCGGGAAACGCATTGTATTCCGGTGAATGAGAAGGGGTACGTCACGTATGATTACCCGATCGCCTATGCCATCGAACCTCCTGCGTACACGGCTTCCACGGCCTACTTTGTGCTGGAAAAGGAGGTTGATCCGGGAGTTTATCGGGAGGCGGCATATCTGGGAGCCGGCACGTCGGGACAGGACGAAATCACCTTTCTGAGGGGGTTCCGGTTTGACGGGGATACGGCCTACCGGGCCAGGGTCATTCTGAATAAGGGATCCAGCCACATGGAGGTGCAGAGCAGGGAGATGCTCCTTACTCCCCTCACAATTGAACTGGACGCGGACCTGAACGGCGACGGAATGTTTCTGGAGGACGACCCGCAGGAAAGCATGGCGCCGGGTTTGGTTGTGCCCCTGAATTTTGACGATGATGACAACGACGGAGTGCCGGACAACATCGACGGTTATGATGCCGACGGTATCGCCGGCAACAGGGATGATGCCATGGCGTTCGTGGATGCGGACGGCAATATGCAGCCGGTCGATGATGACGACCTGATCGAGGTGAAACTGACCGGTCTGCCCGGCGACCTTGCCGAAGGAACAGTCATCCTGGAGATTCCGCGGGGGGCGGAAAAAATCAGAATATGGACAGACCGGGCCAAAACTGCGGGCAGCCTGCTGCTTGACGGGACGGCCTGGCCCGACGGAGGGGCACGATCCTGGGTCCTGGGCAGCGACGCTGCCAGTCTGTCCGATCTGCCTGCTTCCCTGTTTATTGAGGGTGTGGAGGCCAGTCTCAGCAGTGACGATGCGGCCATCCTGGTGAGTACGTACCGGCCCCTATCTGAACCGGAACGGGAAGTGGAGACCGACAGGCTGTGGATAACGGTCCTGGTGTCCGCCATTGTGCCGGATTATAACCGGGACGGCAGGATCGATGACCGGGACAGGGGCAGGGTTGCCCGACACAAACCCTGGCGGTTCTGGGTGAACGATGACAATGACGGTTCCGCTGATCCCGAGGGCATCGCCGGCAGCAATGCCGACCTCCCCGGCCAGGGCAGGGACAACAGCGACAACCAGGTGAATGGCGTCCGCGATCTGATCGACTTCTTTCCGCTGCACCTGGACATAGGCGCTGCTTTGTCATTCTGGCCGCCGGCGGACGGGTATGAGTATATTGTCAAGGCCGTGCCCGACTCCGGCATGAGCAATCCTGGTTTAGCAATGATCGAGGGTCTGACGGAAAACCATGTCCTGTCGGCGGACGATTGTGCCCTGTATCTGGAGGATCCGGCAACAGCATCTGAATTCGCCGCAAAAACGGCAATGGTTCTGACCGCGGAAGGGACCAGGCTGACAGCCGGTTTTCTTGAACAGCTCAGATCTTCTGCGCGCAACACCATTATCCTGCTGGAAGGCCGGGAGCCCTGGAAAGGTGAGATTGCCCTGGAGATCAGGCGACAAGGAACCTTTGTTCATTCGGTTGCCCTGCCGGTGGAGATTGTTGAAATCGAGGAAATGTTCGGCCACAAAAATCTGCGGCCGATAGCCGGAGCGGCCGACGGCACACCGGACCGGTACACGGTTGTTGATCCCTCGTCCGGGAAAATTCTCGTCGGCGAAAACCATGAAATCGGCAGGCAGCCCTTCTGCATGCAGGGTGAGGACAGGACCCTGGTCTGGGTGCACGGCTATAACGTCGGCCCCGGGGAAGCCCGGGCAACCTTTGCCGAGGTGTTCAAGCGCTTTTTTCATGCCGGACTGAACGGGCGGTTCTACGGGGTGAGCTGGTTCGGCGATCCGCCGGCACTGATCACACCGCACTACCACCAGGCGGTGGTCAACGCCTTTGCCACGGCCGGGGCGTTCAGGGATTTTGCCGCTTCGCTTCCCGGCGCAACATCCATCGCCGCCCACAGCCTGGGCAACATGGTGGCCGGTTCAGCCATCCAGGATCATGGGCTGACGGATTTTGCCCGCTACTTTGCCGTCAACGCGGCGGTGGCCCTGGAAGCGTACGGGCAGGTAACTGATATCGCCGCCATGGTCAATCCGGACGGGTCGTTTGCCGATGACCCCAATGCGGACATGATCCGGGTCGAGACCTGGCCGGATTACCTGGCCGCCGGGCAGTCTCGCCTCCTGGCCAGTGAATGGCATACCCTGTTTGCTTCCCCGGACAACAGGTCGCGGCTCACCTGGCGGAACCGGCTGGACACGGTCCCCTCGGACCGGGTATACAACTTCTACTCCAGCACCGAGGAGGTGCTGCGCAGATATGCGGGGGACAACCTGGTTTTCACCGGCAACGGTTTGTCGGTGGATGCCCTGGCCGTCTCCGCCTGGGTGAAGCAGGAGAAGTTCAAGGGCCGCAGAAAGATTCTGAACCTGGCGGACAACATCGGCGGCGTATCGAGCCCCTTTGCAGGGTGGTCCCTGAACCCGGCCTGGTGGATCGAAAACCCGGAGAGCATGTTTGACCCGAAGGAGCTTATGCCTCTGCCGCCGGCATCGGCAGCGGAGATCACCTCCGACCAGCTCCGGGGTGTGCCGTTTTTTGATCCGGCAATAGGGGAGTTGGTCGCTGATGACCCGGAGGGTAGCAGGCCGTCCGATTTCGTGGCAAAAAAAGTGAGCGAGACTGTTCTGTCCGATTACTACCGCAAGAATACGCCGGCCCACAACCTGCTCCAGGTCCGCGACTGGCTCCTGGCCGAGGCCTTCCCGGCGACAACCCTGCCCATGGGCGCAAACAGATATGACCTTTTAGAGTCAAACAATATCGACATCTCCGGAGTTCGCAATGATTCGGGCGGTTGTTGCAAGACCAGCGAAAAGCAGTGGCCGAGAGCTCAGACTGTGGCATTCCCGGTAAAAGAGTGGAGACATAGTGATTATAAAGAGATGTCCTATCAGCATGTGTATGAATTTTATCAGAAAATCAAGATAACGACAGAAAATTAGCGTGATGGCATGAGGATGAAGAGAGCAGTTTTCATAATTGTAAATGTATTGATATTTCAACTGACCAACGCGTATGCACTGCCAACCGCCGGAATAACGGTGAAGGCGGTCGACGAAGAAGGCGTCCCCGTGGCGGGAGCCCGTGTTTCACTGGCGTTTACGATTCCCAAGCCGGATGACATCGGAGCAGCGGATTTGTTTGTAAAGGGAGTAACAGATAATAATGGGCAATTTTCGGCAGAAAACGTATCCATTGGAATGCTTGGTTTTTCCGTCGATCACGAAGGTTACTACCAAAGCAGTGTCGGATATGAATTTACCACTCACTCAAAACCTCACAACCGCTGGGAACCGTGGAATCCGACGGTGGAAGTGGTGTTGAAGAAAATACGTAATCCGGTGCCGATGTATGTAAAATATATAGAAGCCGCAGACATTCCAGCTGTTGATGCGGTAGTTGGATATGACCTTGAAAAGGGAGACTGGGTTGCACCTTATGGCTCAGGTGCAATCAATGATCTGCTATTCCTTTGTCAGAACAAATACGAAAATTTTAGAAATGCTGAAACATCCTGTGAAATTAGTTTTTCAAATACAGAAGACGGGTTTCAGGAATACAGGTTCAGTAAAAATGACCAGAGTTATTACAAATGGCCGTTCGAAGCCCCAATGGATGGATATGCCATAAAAAAATTAAATAAATGGATGTCTGTCCACCTTCCTGAAGAAGGATACAGATCGAACTTTAAAGACGGTACGAATTATATATTCAGGGTTCGCACCGAAACTGACAGCGATGGAAATATAATAAAAGCTAATTATGGAAAAATAAAAGGCGATATCAGGGTATACAAGAAAAGGCAAGTCAATTTTTTCTACTATTTCAACCCCGACGGCACCCGCAATCTGGAAGAGGACCCCAAGAGGAATCTTCTCACCATGAAATGAGTACCAATCCTCCAGGAAGCGCCGGTGACATTCTTTACTGAGAGGTTCAAGCGTTTTTATACGCCTGGTTATCGAGCATCCCGGTAAGAAGGGGCTCGGCCACCGACTGTTTTATAGGTGTCCCTGAGGCTTCACAGGGACAGTAATCCGGAACGTGACCCCTTTGTCACTGTTGTCAATGACATGGATCGCACCGCCGTGGGCATCGATAATTTTTTTGGCTATTGGCAGGCCGAGACCTGTGCCTTCTTTTTTTGTCGTCACAAAGGGGGTAAAAATATCGTCAAACAGGTCTTTGGGAATTCCGCTGCCGCTATCGGCAACTTCGACGATGATGTCAGTCCCCAGGTGTTGATTTCTCATGATCACCTCGCTTCCTTTGGGGCTGGCCTCCACGGCATTATTCACCAGGTTGAGCAAGGCCTGGTGCAGCCGGTTTTTATCGTATTCAGCAACCGGCATGTTTTCCTGCAGCTCCGTTCTGATCGTTACTCCATGGCGCGCGGCCTTCTCGCCGGAAATCATGACGATTTCTTCCAGGAGATGATTGATCATCCCCTGTTGGTACTGGAGGGTCAGAGGTTTGGCAAAAGCCAGCATGTCGCCGACCAGGACTTCAAGCCTCTGAACCTGTTCAAAGGTAAAGTCGAGTTTTCTGGCAAGCTTATCGTCGGCAATCTTCCGCTTCACCTGCTGGATAAAGCCACCTATGGCCATCAGTGGCGTCTTCATATCATGGGCGATGCAGGAGATGGCCTTCCCCATGGCGGCAAGGCTTTCCGTTTCACGCAGTTGTTGTTGCCGTCGTAGTTCCCGTTCGCGCAGAAGACCTAAAAACAGACCGAATACATTGAATATTATGATCTGGGTTACATTGCCGAAATTATGACCGCTGATCCCTTCGGGAAGTGCAAGGACACATAGGGCAAATACAGAAGGGTGACAAAGAGGGAAGTGCCGACTCCGCCGTACATGCCGAACCAGAATCCGCCGAGAAAAATGGGCAGGAAATACATCTCGCGGAAAAGGATGTGGATTGTAATATGAAAATGATCGGTCCGGTAATGAAGAATGGTGATGCAGATGACCAGCAGGGCGATGGCCGAAATCCTGGCCGCTTTATTTCTTGTCGATGATATCATCGGAGCAATCAGAAGAAAAAGATCGCCGGATGGTAACTTGAGGAGAGAGAAAAATACATGATTTGTCTCAGGAACTGATATCTTTTTTCATCTGTTCGTATTCTTCCTTACTTATCTCGCCTTTGGCAAATCTTTCCTTGAGTATTTCTTCAGCCCTGGTGCCTGTTTTTTCATGTGGACTTCTCTTTGACAGCAGCTTAACGAAAAAGAAGATCAACAAAATGACAACAACCCAGAACAGTATCATGAATATCCATCCGAAGCCGTGGCCCATGCCGTATCCGTACTCACCAAACCAGTGCATCATACAAGCTCCTCCCTGTTCATGAAAATGCAGTTAAATGTCCTGTTTTGCAGGACAAGTCGTGCAAAGTTGGATTTACTGAAAAAATAATAAATCAAACCGTCAGTTAATTGTTATTCCTTGCAGTCCCAAGGCATTGCCGTCCAGTGAGCCGAAGGAGGGCATGATTGAACCATCCACCGCCCCAGGCGCAGCCCCGTGTCTGTGGTATCTTTTTACAATAACGGCCGCCGTTTGAATTTATCGACCAAAAC
>JALHJD010000104.1 GCA_022837185.1 Desulfobacteraceae bacterium | reverse complement strand
ATGGCCCGGCGTCAGGGGCACGACAAGGTGCGGACTGTCGGGCTCGGCCGTCCGGTACCGGAGCAAGCGCCCCGCCTGCAGGTCAAACAGCGGACCGGCAAAAGCGACGGGTTGATAGCCCGGATCGTCCCCTGAAATCGTTGTTCCGCCGGGCTGCCGCCGTTGCGGAACAAGGGGTTCGACCTCGTCCGGCGGATATCTTCCGGCCGCCTTCCGGAGCGATCTGCTTTTTTGGGCCCGATCCCGCAGAGAGAGATCATAGGATTTCTTCCTGGCGGGATCGCTCAGCACCGAATAGGCCTCCTGGATGGTCAAAAACGGCACCGCATCCGGACCATGATGGTCAGGGTGATATTGTTTGGCGAGTCTGCGGTATGCTCTTTTAATTTCACTGATGGTCGCCTGGGGCGACAACCCCAGGATGAGATAGTAGTTTTCGGGCATCACGGCACCTCCGGATAAGCAAACCCGGCATCCGGACAATGCGCGATCCGGCCATCCGTTCAGGAGAAAAGCGGGACGGATCGGTCCGCAGCCCGCGCCGGCACAGCTTTACCACTCCTCCATCGGTTTTCCCTTGGCAATGATATTCTTGAGGGCATCGACATTTTTTTCGCGGATTTTCACCTGATGGTCGATCATTCCGTAGAGCTGATCATCCCGGCCGAGGAAATTTTCCGTTTTTTTCAGAAGTTGCCGGTCTTTTTGCAGGCCGTTCTCCAGCTCCCGCAATAAAATTTTTCTTTTTTCATGTTTTTTCAACTCGGTGTCGATCACCGGCAGCAGCCTCCTGATGCATGCCTCCACCAGGACATCCCGGGGAAGGTGTTGGTCTCTGGCGATGCGGTCAAGGGCGACCAGGGAGCTTCTGCTGATAACGAACGTCTTCTGCTGCCGCTCCTCGGGCCCGGGGGAGAAATCCTTGGCCTCCGCCGCAACCTTTTTCAGGATTTCGGAGTTTTCAACCAGGCGATCAAACAGGGACTTCTGTTTTATCCCGAGCTGCGCGGCAATCAGGCTCAACAGGTCGATAATCTGCCTGGGCAGCCTGAAGGTCGCCCTGACCGACTGCTTCCCCTTCAGATCTTCCATGAACAGTGCGTGATTCTCATTTTTCATTTGCACTCCGGCTCCCCCTGTCCGATGAAACATTTCCCGATACAATCATAATTTTTTGGCATTACTTTGTCAATTATATATATAAAAGTAATAAAAATAAAAAAACAAAAAAAATAATAAGACAATATTGACAGTGTCCCGGTGATAATTATTTTTAAGACAGAAAAACAGCCATTGCCGGAATGAATTGGCGCCGGGGATTTTTTCCCCGGAAGGATGCGAGGTAAACCTGAACTAAAGGAGGATGGATTATGCGGACGAGAATAAGTGAGTTTGACCGGCTGTTTGGTTCCATGGATCTCCTTCGCAACAGAATGAACAGACTTTTCGCAGATTTTGACCGCCTGTACGGGGGGGATCTTCAGGGGATGTGGCGGGAAGACTATCCGCCGACCAATCTCTATGACTTTGGAGACCGCCTGGAAATCAGGGCGATGGTTCCCGGTCTCAACAGGGAGGACCTGAACGTGAAGATTCAGGGCAACTACCTCGAAATCAACGGAACGCGAAAATCCGATGCTCCCGAGGGATACGAGGCCCATCGGATAGAGCGGCCGACAGCGACCTTTTCCCGGAGCTTCACGCTGCCGTGCGAGGTTGACGCCGACAGGGTCGAGGCGCACCTGAAAAACGGCATGCTGACCCTGGTCATGCCCAAGCCCGAGGCCGCAAAACCGAAGCAGATTGCCATCAGCTAGGTTCGGAGTCTTGATGACAGGCAAAGACAGTCGACAAGGAGGTTGCCATGAACGACACCAAGGATGTTGTGGAAAGAAAGGAAGAATTGCAGGAGAGGCGTCCTGATGTGCCGGTTGTAACGCCGGCGGTGGATATCTATGAAAACGATGACGAAATTCTCCTTTACGCTGATATGCCCGGGGTGGAAAAGGACGGCATCAATGTCAACATAGACAATGGCAGGCTGACGCTGTCCGGCACCCGGCGGATGGAAGCGAGCGGAGCGGCGAATTGGGAGGAGTTCGGCGGGGTGGAGTACCGGCGGGTGTTTTCGGTTCCGCAGACCATTGATATGGACAAGGTCAACGCGGAGCTGAAGGACGGGGTTCTTCGGCTTCATCTGCCCAAGTCCGAAGCGGCCAAACCGAAACAGATTGAAATAAAAATTGCCTGAGAGAGGCGAAAAAAGGAGGCAGTATATGGATATTAAGAAATTTGCCCCATGGAACTGGTTCAAAAAGGAAGAGGAGGAGGGCGGCTCGACCGTGCCGGTATTGCGAGCCGATGCCCCGCAGGCCCTTCCCGAGAGCGGCGTGCTGAATCCCATTGTCCAGCTGCACAGGGAAATGGACCGGCTGTTCGACAACGCCTTCAGGGGGTTCGGGCTGTCGCCTCTGAGGTCTGATTTCTTCACCCCGCTTACCGCCTCGGGCTTGTTGAAGCCGCAGGTGGACATCGGGGCCACGGACAAGGAATATTCAATCACCGTTGAGGTGCCCGGTGTGGATGAAAAGGATGTCAGGGTGGAGATCGCCAACAACACCCTGACCATCAGAGGGGAGAAGAAGCAGGAAAAAGAGGAGAAGGACAAGAACTACTACCGGGTCGAGCGGAGCTACGGTTCGTTCCAGCGGGTTCTGTCCCTGCCGGAAGATGCCGACCAGGACGGCGTCAAGGCCTCGTTCAAAAAGGGCGTGCTGACCATCGCCATGCCCCGGAAGCCGCTGCCGAAGGCGGAAGTAAAGCAGATTGAAATAAAGAGTGATGAGTAATACAGGCCGCGCCCGGTACTGTGCCGGGCGCCGCGGCCATGAGAGGGAGGGAGCCGGTGCCCGCTCCCCGGCTGTTTTTTTCCTGTTGTGTTGCCGCCGCTAATCCAGCTTTTTCCGTTCCCGGGCCTGCTGGGTCGCAATAACCTTGGCCAGCAGGCTCAGTTCCTCGGCGAGCAGTTCAACCAGGTCGTCCATGGTCAGGATGCCTTCCAGCCCGCCCCTTTCATTGACCACCGGTACCCGGCGAATGCCCTTGCTGCGCATCTGCACAAGAGTATCCCAGATGCCGTCCGTTTCCCGAACGCTGACCAGATCGAAGCTCATGATATCTTCGGCGACAATTGAATCCGTGTCAACCTCCTGGGCAACGATCTCGACAACAATATCGCGGTCGGTAATGATTCCCACCGGCACGGCCTGATCCTCTCGGTCTTCAACGACGATCAGGGTCCCGACATGATGCTGGCGCATCAGTTGTGCCAGATCCACGATGCTCGACTTCCTCTCCGCGAAAACAACCTCTCTGGTACAGAATTCTCCAACAGTCATAGAAGTTCCTCCTTTACTGGGCAATATGCTCCACTTTCTATAACTATAAACCGTTTGTCGGAAAAGAACAGGGGCAGATTGGAGGAGGGGCGAGGTTGACATGGTTTATTCCGAACAGCTACAATATGGTATAAATCATTGTGCAACGGCCCGGCCGGGGTGATTCAGAGCTCTGTCCGCGCGGGAGGAGTCCGGCGGGAAAACGCGCCAGAAGACCATCCGGCCATGCCTCGCTCAGGTTCGATCCGGAAGCCTTTCCGATGGGTGTGAATTTCGTCACCCGACGCAGCCATCTCATCGAAATCGGGGTTGGAGTCGAAGTCGAAAAACCTGTCACCAATTGCAATGCGGATGCGCAAACATGTTTTTCCCCTCAACCGTCCCCGCGGCGCGGGGTGGGCCGCTGCCGACCGGAAGCCGGGCGAGTTGCCATCCGATCCGCCGCCCGGAACGGAAAGGCTCGGGTCGATGTGAAGGAAAATGGCGGACGGATGCATAAACCGATCTGGTACCAGCTTGGCGTCAAGGAAGTCCTTGAGGAGCTGCAGACATCCGAATTCGGCCTCGACGGAGAAGAGGCTGGCCGGCGGCTTGCCCGCCACGGTCCCAACAGGCTGGCGGAAGAAGAGAAAATCAGCAGATTCCGGATCCTGCTTCACCAGTTCACCAGCCCCCTCATCTATATTCTGCTCATCGCGGGTATCGTCACCATCTTTCTCCGGGAATACATCGATGCCGGGGTTATTTTCGCCGTGGTTGTCCTGAACGCCGCCATCGGCTTTTTTCAGGAACACAGGGCGGAGCAGAGTGTCCGCGCCCTGAAGAAGATGGTGGTGCCGAGGGCGAAAGTGCTGCGGGGCGGCAGGGAAAAGGACATCCCCAGCGAAGAGCTGGTGCCGGGCGATGTCGTCCTCCTTGCTTCCGGGATCAAGGTCCCTGCCGATCTGCGCCTCATGCACATCATCGAGCTGCGGGTCGATGAGTCCATGCTCACCGGCGAGTCGGTGCCGGCGGGAAAAAGCATCCTTCCCCTCAGGGAGGACTACCTGATCCCGGGGGATCAGCGGAACATGGCTTTCATGGGAACCATTGCGGTCAGCGGCCGCGCCAGGGGAGTCGTCGTCGCAACGGGGCGGCACACCGTGCTGGGACAGATCGCCGACACGGTCAGGGAAGTTGCGGAACTGCAAACCCCCCTGCAGGAAAAGCTCAACCGTTTCGCCCGGGTTATCGGGCTCGTGGTTCTGGTCTTCTCGGCTGTTGTCTTTGAGGCGGGGATAATTCTGGGCATTCCTCCGGCCGAGATGTTCCTGATCGCCGTGGCCACGGCCGTATCGGCGATTCCCGAGGGGCTTCCCGTGGCCGTGACCATTGCCATGGCCATCGGCGTATCCAGGATGTCACGGCGGAACGCCATCATCAGGAAACTTCCCGCCGTTGAAACGCTGGGCAGCACCACGGTCATCGGGTCGGACAAAACCGGGACCCTGACCAAAAACGAGATGACCGTCAAGCTGGTGTACGACGGCAGCCGCACGTATGAGGTGACCGGCAGCGGGTATGAACCGAAGGGGGGATTTTTCCATGAAGGGCTGCCCCTCGCCCCGACAGAGGAAAAAAAGGTGCTTGAGGTCCTGCGCATCGGCGCCCTCTGCAACGAGTCGAATATCTTCGAAGAGGACGGATGCTGCAAGGTCGACGGCGACCCCACCGAGGGTGCGCTCATCGTCTCGGCCATGAAAGCCGGACTCGGGATCGAAGAGCAAAAAGAGCAGTACCGGCAGGCGGCCATCATTCCCTTTGAGTCCGAACGGGGATACATGGCGACCCTGCATCAGCACAGGGGGAGGAAGTACATATTCGTCAAGGGCGCCCCGGAGAAGGTCCTGGAAATGTGCGCGGGGACCCTCAACGGCGGGGAAGCGGATAAAAAGAAGATAGCGGCCGTGGCGACGGAGTTTGCCCGGGAAGGCCTGCGCGTTCTCGCCTTTGCCTGCCGGGAGGCGCCCGGCGACCTCGAGGAGCTGGCCCGGCCGGAGGCTGAAAAGGACCTGCTGTTCGCCGGCCTGCAGGGGATGATCGACCCCCCGCGGCCCGAAGTGATCAAGGCCGTCGAAGGCTGCAGGAAAGCCGGCATCAGGGTGGTCATGATAACCGGCGACCATGCGGTCACCGCCTCAGCCGTGGCGAAATTGATCGGCATCGCCGGGGAGGCCCCGGCCGTGCTCAGCGGTCAGGAAATGGAAAGCATAAGCGATGAGGAACTCATGCACCACTGCCGGAGCACATCTGTTTTCGCGCGGGTGTCGCCCCAGCACAAAATGCGGATTACCCGGCAGTTGATCGCCCAGGGTGAAATTGTCGCCGTCACCGGCGACGGGGTCAATGACGCGGCCGCGCTCAAGGCCGCTCACATAGGCATCGCCATGGGCAGATGCGGAACCGATGTCGCCAGGGAAGCTTCCGACATGGTCATCGCCGACGACAACTTTGCCAGCATATTCGCGGCAGTGGAAGAAGGGCGGGTTGTCTACGAAAACATCAGGAAGGTGGTCCTGTTTCTTGTCTCGTGCGGTCTGGGAGAACTTCTGGCCATTACCGCCGCACTGCTCCTGGGAATGCCCATCCCCTATCTCCCGGCCCAGATACTGTGGCTGAACCTGGTGACCAATGGTCTGCAGGATGTCGCCCTGGCCTTTGAACCGGGGGAAAAGGACATCCTGAACAGACCGCCGCGGAGTCCAAGGGAGCGCATACTGTCACGGTTGATGCTGGAGCGGACCCTGCTGATGGGAATCATCATGGCCGCGGGAACGCTCTTTCTGTTCAGCTCCAGTCTCCGTGCCGGGGTTTCCCTGGAGAAGGCGAGAACAGTGGCCCTGACCACCATGGTTTTTTTTCAGTTTTACCAGGCGGGAAACTGCCGCTCGGAAAACCGGTCCCTGTTCAGCATGCATCCCATGGGCAATCCCTTGCTGTTTTTCAGCATGATAGCAGCATTTTTTGCCCAGTTGGCAGTGATTTACGTGCCGGCTCTCCAGTGGGTCTTCAGGACCGAGCCGATAACTGCCCTGGAGTGGGGCAGAATCGCCCTGGTCGCCTCGACGATCATCGTCGCGGTCGAACTGGATAAATGGAGAAGAAAGAGGAAGGGGCTTCGCGGGGCAGAGGCCGAATCATGCGTCCAGAGGTAAAGATCATGAGGATATCGGCTGTGCGAAAAGTTGGCAGTCGGCAGTGTGAAGGCGGCAGTTTTCAGTCTGGAGTCAGCAGGCAGCGCCGGATGGGAAGGTTGGAGGCGGGATTGTAGGCTGAAGTGCACGGCAACCAAATTTGAGGGAGGAGGAAAATGAACGGTGAAAGTTGTCCGATCGGGCCGCGGGGGGAAGAAGGAGTGGAAGTTGTGCTGCTGAACCCGGAAAACGGCGTCGATGGTTATCAGGAGGCCATGGCGCTTGCCCGGGAGCAGGCACGGCAGCGGTTCGAGGATTTCATGCTCATTTCCTGGTACGATCGCGACCGCGATTTCGAATCGCCGCCCAACACGACGGAATGTGCCGGAAATTGCGCAAAGGAAGGCTACATCCATTATGCCCTCAGCCACGGCGCCAGGCTCAAGGTGGACATCGAGGACGGCCGGTTCGTGTTTTTTTTCACCCCGGTGGAATGGTGATTCCCCGGCTGGGCTGCAAAAGTTGGCAGCATATCAGAAGTCAGAAACCAGAGGACAGAAGACAGAAGTTTCTGCTTCGGTGGCGGTTTATTGCGGTTGGTCGGGATCGGGATCCTGATTACAGCGGGGCCGGAGGTTGGGGTCAGTTCGGTGAACTCCAACAATTCCGGACGGTTACGACGCAGTTTGCGGACTGCAACCCGACCAGCCCAGCACCAACTCCTTTTTCCCTTCTCCTGGGGGAGAAGGTGCCTCGCAGGGGCGGATGAGGGGAGACTGCGACCTGTCTGCCTGATCTGCCGTTATGCTATTCATGAGTCTGCAGTCGGGAGCTGCCGGCTGCGCGGGGGTAATGGGCCGGGCGCGGTTCAGATTGAGGGTGTATGGTAAATGTTGTATAATATATTTTTTTCCAGCGAAAACCCGGTGAAGCCGGGACCAATTCACTCAGTGAGCTGAAAGCTCCAAGCTCAAAACCCTCTACCTTATACCCTGAACCTTAAACCGTTCGCGTCAGCGAACCATGCGGGAGAATTGAACAGCCATGAGCAGTGAACCGAACAAGGTCATCTACTCCATGATCGGAGTCAGCAAGTTCTACAATAAAAAACCTGTCCTCAAGGACATCAACCTGTCCTATTTCTATGGGGCCAAGATCGGGGTTCTGGGCCTGAACGGCTCGGGCAAGTCGACCCTGCTGCGCATCCTGGCCGGGGTGGACAAGGACTTCAACGGCCGGACCGCCATTTCCCCCGGCCTCACCGTGGGCTTCCTGGAGCAGGAGCCCGAGCTGGACCCGGAGAAAACGGTGCGGCAGATCGTCGAGCAGGGGGTGCAGGAAACGGTCGACCTGCTGCGTGAATTCAACGTCATCAACGAGAAGTTTGCCGAACCGATGTCCGACGACGAGATGAACGACCTGCTGGACCGCCAGGCCAGGGTCCAGGAAAAACTTGACGCCCTGGATGCCTGGGACCTGGACAGCCGGCTGGAGATGGCCATGGAGGCCCTGCGCTGTCCGCCCGGCGATACCCCGGTCCGGGTGCTCTCCGGCGGCGAGAAGCGGCGGGCGGCCCTTTGCCGGCTGCTCCTGCAGAACCCGGACATCCTGCTCCTCGACGAACCGACCAACCACCTGGACGCCGAGTCGGTGGCCTGGCTGGAGCACCACCTGCAGCGCTACCCGGGGACGATCATCGCCGTCACCCATGACCGCTACTTCCTCGACAACGTGGCCGGCTGGATCCTGGAGCTGGACCGGGGCGAGGGCATCCCCTGGAAGGGCAACTATTCCTCCTGGCTGGAGCAGAAGCAGAAGCGGCTGCAGGTCGAGGAAAAGAAGGAGACGGAGCGGCAGAAGACCCTGAAGCGGGAGCTGGAATGGATCCGGATGTCGCCCAAGGGGCGGCACGCGAAAGCCAAGGCCAGGATCAACTCCTACGAGGCGATGCTGGAAAAGGAAAGCGAGAAGCACGCCGGGGACCTGGAGATTTATATTCCGCCCGGACCCCGCCTGGGCAAGGTGGTCATCGAGGCGGACGGGGTGAGCAAGTCCTTCGGCGACCGGCTGCTGTTCGAGGATTTGAACTTCAGCCTGCCGCCGGGCGGCATTGTCGGGGTCATCGGCCCCAACGGCGCCGGCAAGACCACCTTGTTCCGGATGATCGTCGGCCGGGAGCAGCCGGATGCCGGCACCATCCGCATCGGCGAGACGGTGAAGCTGGCCTATGTCGACCAGAGCCGCGACGCCCTTGATCCGGAGAAGAGCATCTGGGAGGTGATCAGCGACGGGCAGGACGTCATCCGCCTCGGCAGCCGGGAGGTCAATTCCCGGGCCTATGTCGGCCGCTTCAATTTTTCCGGCACCGACCAGCAGCAGAAGGTGGGGCAGTTGTCCGGCGGCCAGCGCAACCGGGTCCACCTGGCCCGCATGCTCAAGGAGGGGGCCAATGTCCTGCTCCTGGACGAGCCCACCAACGATCTCGACGTCAACACCATGCGCGCCCTGGAGGACGCCCTGGAGAACTTCGCCGGCTGCGCCGTGGTCATCAGCCACGACCGCTGGTTCCTCGATCGCATCGCCACCCACATCCTGGCCTTCGAGGGCGACAGCCGGGTGGTCTGGTTCGAGGGCAACTACTCGGACTACGAGAAGGACTGGAAGGCGCGCATGGGGACCGCCGCCGACCAGCCCCACCGCATCAAGTACCGGCA
>JALHJD010000432.1 GCA_022837185.1 Desulfobacteraceae bacterium | reverse complement strand
GGTTGCAAATGAAAAGCCTCGGCAGGACAGGCAGTCCGCGATGTGGTTCAGGGGAACCGTCGGCTCGAAATCGATGATTCCCGATTCCATCATCAGCGTCGCGTTCGGCGCATACAGCGCCTTGGCCAGGGCGCCCGATGTCATCGGGATTCCCACCCCGAGAACAATATTCTCGTGATCGTGTATTTCCTTCGCGATGGCGATAATCAGGAGCTCGTTGAGTGTGTAAGGCTTAGTCATGGAGCACCCCCTTTTCCTTCATGAACGTCTCCAGCTCTTCAGGGGTCAGGCCGATGGAACGCTCGCGACCCTCTTCATCCCAGACCGACGTATAGGCCGCTCCGTAATTCGCCGGCGCGGAGTAGAAGGCGCGCGCCTTGATGGCATGAAGGGATTCCAGCCCGAAGCGCTCGACATAATGCCGGAGATAGTCGTTGTGGTCCCTGCAGCCGTAGATCCATTCGTCCATCCACGCCCGGGTGGCCGCTTCCGACTTCAGGGCGTTCATGAAGATGGCCAGGGCCATCCGGTCCCGGTTATAGTATCCCAGGACGTCCGAAGGATGCGCCCCCCAGGGCATCTCGACAACCGCGTTCACCCGAAAAGCGGGGATGATGGTGAAATGGGGGCTCGCCTGGACAACATCATGCTCCACGATCTCTTCGCAGGAAATAATAATCCGCTTGCTGGCCAGGGCCGCTGCCTGAACGCTTCCCATGGCGCCCCAGTACTGGGCGTTGCCGAATTTGTCCGCCCGCTGGACGTGGATCACACACACATCGGGATTCAGAGCGGGAACGAGAACCGTATCTCTTCCCGTAAACGGGCATTTGATCACCCGGTACTTGTCCTCCCCCATGAAGCTGCGCTTCCTGAAGAGGTCCGTATGGAGAATCCCCTCGAACACGGGCATGAAGGCGAAGCCGTGCATGCCGGCCATGAGCCGGGCGTTGTAATTATAATTCGTGTAGTCTTCGATCTGGAGCCTGCCCTGCTTCCAGGCGCGTCCCACGGCGGAGCCGCCTTCGGAACCGCCGGCATTCAGGACAAACGCCGTCACTAACCGGTCAACGCAGCCTCCCGCCACCAGCACCTCGTCGATAACATGCCCCGACTGGGAGCAGTGGGTGAGCCCCTTTTTCCGCTGACGAACGATCTCATAGATGAGCCCGCAGGCCATGCCGAGGGTATAGTTTCCGATAATGAGCTGGTCCCCGTCATGGACGAGTTTTGCGACCGCCTCGGCGGCGCCCATCCTTTTATCTTTGTTTTTGGACATACCGTTTACTCCATACTTTCCTGAAAAATCATATCGCTAGAATCCTCTGGCGCCGGCATCGGTTTTCTTGCCCCGCAGAATATTGATGAAGGGCCAAAGCAGAAACAGCAGC
>JALHJD010000431.1 GCA_022837185.1 Desulfobacteraceae bacterium | reverse complement strand
AAACGGTGTGCTCGCCGACGATATCCCCCGCCCTGATCGTCTGGATGCCGATCTCGGTATCCGTCCGTTCGCCGATCATGCCGCTGCGGGCGAAAACGCCCACCTCGGCAAGATTTCTGTTCAGCGCGGCGGCGGCCATCTCTCCCAGCTTGAGGGCGGTCCCGGAAGGCGCGTCCTTCTTCATGCGGTGATGGGCCTCGACAATCTCCACATCATAGGCATCGCCGAGGATGGCGGCCGCCTTCTCAACCAGTTTGAACAGCACGTTGACACCGACGGCCATATTGGGGGCCTGCACGCAGGGAAAGTGGAGGCCGGCCAGTTCCCTGAGCGCTTGCAGATCTTCCCCGCTCAGCCCGGTGGTGCCGATCACCATGGCCCGGTTATGGCGGGCGGCCAGCTGGGCGAACCCCATGGTTGCCTGATGAAAGGTGAAGTCTATGATGACATCGCCCTTGTCGATCACCGATTCAAGGCCGGGTTCAATGGTCACACCCACCTTGCCGAAGCCCCCGTTTTCACCGACGTCACGCCCGACGGCGGGACTGTCCGGATGCTCGAAAGCGGCGCTCAAGGCAAGCCGCGGGTTGTCATGCACCATCAGGCTGATGCGTTGTCCCATCCGGCCGGCAGCGCCGGCCACGATCACACGTGTCATATCTCTCTTCTCCAAAAGGAACAGGCCCGCCCCGAAGGGCGATCATTCAGAAATCCGCCACCGCCGAGCATTGCAGAAGCTCCGACAAAGGGCCGTCCCGTCAATTCAACCCGACCTCGGCCATGGCCTTTTTCAGCACCACGATGCTGGCCTCATCCATGGCCGTCATAGGCAGGCGCACCTCGCCGGAGCGAATTTTGCCCATCAGTTCAAGGGCTTTCTTGGCCGGGGCGGGACTGGGATAGCAGAACATCGCCCCCATCAGGGGGAAAAGCCGGTAGTGCAGTTCATTGGCCAGGGCCAGATCGCCCGCCAGGGCGGCTTCCATCATCCGGGCCATGCCCCCGGGCTCAACGTTTGAGGTCACCGAAATGACTCCCCTGCCGCCGATCAGTACCGTGGGCATGGCGGTGAAATCATCCCCGGAGAGGACGATGAAGTCCTTCGGGCAGAGCCGGATGACCTCGCTTATCTGGTTCAGGCTGCCGGTGGCTTCCTTGATGCCGATGACGTTGGGCAGCTCCCTGGCGCAGCGGGCCACGGTTGGGGGCAGCATGTTGGTCACCGTCCGCCCCGGCACATTATAAAGGATCAGCGGGATATCAACGGCCTCGGTAATTGCCCGGTAATGCTGAAACAGTCCTTCCTGGCTCGGTTTGTTATAATACGGCACCACCGACAGAACGGCATCGGCGCCGCTGGCTTTGGCGCTTTCCGTCAACTCGATGGCCTCCAG
>JALHJD010000103.1 GCA_022837185.1 Desulfobacteraceae bacterium | reverse complement strand
CCTCCATGGCCGCCAACACCATCATCAATATCCTGGCTCCGGGCAGGATACTGATGCTCACCGAAGGGCTGAATATTTTCCGATGCAAGGTCCCCCCGCGGCTGGCGGGAAAATCCCTGCTGGAGAGCGGCATCCGCGAAGACACCGGCTGCAGCGTCATAGCTCTCCTCCGGGAAGGCAACCTGCGCATCAACCCGGACCCCTTCGCGGTTCTTGACAAGGACGATGAAATGGTCATGATCGGCACCGCCGAAGCGGAAAAAAGCTTTAACACCGCCTATCCCGATAGGAAATAGGGAAAGTCCCTGGCAAAACCCTGCAGGGGGCCGGGATGCAGAAAAATAGGGACGGAAAAACAAGCGTCCCTTGCCGGGAACAAAAAAAGCCATGGTCCCCAGAAGGACCATGGCCGAAAACGGCATCCTGTGCCGGAAAAAATTTTTTTATTTCTTTTTGTTTTTTCCCGCTTTCTTTTCTTTTTTTCCCTTTTTTTTCTTCTTTTTTCCGTCGTCTTCCTTTCGTCCGGAGCCCCCTCCGGGGGGCGGGGCGGTGTCCCTCAGCAATACCGGGCAATTTTTACAATGTTTTCCTTCCTTGAGGAATTTGCCGCAGCACCGCTTTTTCGGCTTCCTTATCTTTTTTCCCACCCCTTCCTCCGGACAAGGGAACCGGTCCCTTTACTTCGCCGGTTCCAACCCCGGGATTTCGTTTTCTATGCCGATCAGTTCCACCTCAAAAATCAGCATGGAGCCGGGCTCGATGACCGGCGGCGCGCCACGGTCACCGTAGGCGAGGTCGGGCGGGAGAAAAATCTGGGCCTTTGTGCCTGTGTTCATCAGCTGCAGTGCTTCAGTCCACCCGGGGATAACCTGATTCAAGGGAAACACCGCCGGTTCCCCCCGCGAATACGAACTGTCGAATTCCGACCCGTCCAGCAGGGTTCCCTTGTAGTGAACCTTGACGGTGTCTTCCGCGCGCGGCTTGGGCCCGTCTCCCGGGGTCAGTATCTTGTACTGCAGGCCGGAATCGGTGGTGACCACACCTTCCCTGGCTGCGTTCTCTTTCAGAAAGTCATCCGCCGCCTGTTTGTTTTTACTCATCATTTCAAGGGTCTGCGTCAACCGTTCCTCCTGCTGCTTCTGGACGAACTTCTGCTGAATTTCTGCGGCCTCCTCTTCGCTGAGCAGGGGCTTCCCGCCCTGGTATGAATCCAGCACACCCTGGTGGAGAATCGTCAGATCAAGGTCCTCTCCCAGGGTCTTGAAATAGGTCCCGAGATCAAGCCCCAGGGCATAGCTTAACTTCTGGACATCGGTGGTCAACTCCACCTGTTTCTTTTCTTCCGCAAGCGCCTGACCGCAAGCGAGCAGAACAATCAGCAAGCATTGCATCAATATTCGCATCAACGTCTCCTTCCATGAAATTAAATTGAGATGTACCAGAGTGCATCCATTGGCGTAACACTTCGGTTTTTTTTATACCATTTGCACACAAATTGATAGCCCTATATTTTTTTTTCTTCCCCCTCCCCTTCAGACAATAACAATGGAAATGCCCGGGTTGGTTTTTCGCAGGTACGTTTTCAGAAAAGGGAATCTCCGGACCATCTGCCGGCCGCGGCCCCGCCGCAGGTCACATTCCTCCCCGGGAAGAAATTCGTTTATCTGCCTCTTCTTCTGCATGCCTTCAAGCAGGCGGCGGACTTCCCCCTTGATCGCTCCGCCCTCCCCGCTGGAACCGTAGCCGTGGATCAGGATCAGGATCCTGCTCCCCCGGATGGCAGCCGATGCAATTTCAGTACGGAGACGCCGGAGCGCCTGCTCCACGGTCGGCATGCCCTTTTCCAGATTGAGGGTCCGGTACGGGGACTGATCCGCCCGCGGCGGAAAGCCGCTCCGCTGCGCGCCGCAGAATGGACAGCGGATGACCGCCGCGGGGGCTTCGTTGCCGCAGACATCACAGCAGGTCTCCTCCGCCGGGCCCTTACCGCCTTCGCACATCTATGATTTCCGGCATCTGTTTGAGATGCTGCTGAATGGTCTGCAGGTGATTGAGATCACTCACCTCCAGGACCACATCGAGCTCGGCCAGCGAATCCGATGTGGTCCGGGCGTTGAAGGAGATGATCTCGGCGTCGTCATAGCTGATGGTGCTGCTGATGTCGGCGAGAATATTCTTCCTGTTCTCCGCCCGTATAAACAACTGGGAACGGTGCATGGTCTTGACCGCGCCCGTCCACTTGACCGCCAGCCAGCGCCTGGGGTCGGTTGCCTGCAGGTTGACGCAATCGGCCTTGTGAATGGAAATCCCCCGGCCCGTTGTGATGAACCCGACGATGTCGTCGCCCGGCACGGGTTTGCAGCACTGGCTGACCCGGACCAGCATATCGTCGACTCCGTCGATGTCAATGACCTCCCGGGCAACCGTTGCCGGTTGTGCCGGTTCGGCGGCGGCCAGTCCGAATTGCTCAGCCGGAGGGGGCTTGCCCTCCTCCTCGTGCCGCTCATCGGGAAGCAGGGCCTGGAGCAGGTGCTGAACGGTGATGGCCCCCGAGCCCACCTTAACCAGCATATCATCCAGGGAATTGCAGCCGAGCTTCTTGAACATCAGTCTGATGTGGCCGCTTTTGATGAGCTTCTTCAGGGTGGTGTCGTGTTTCTTCAGCTCCCGTTCGCAAATCTCCCGGCCGAGGCGCAGCGATTTTTCCTTCTCCTCCCTTCTGAGCCACTGCCGGATCCGGGCCCGGGCCCTGCCGGTCTTGACTATCTGCAGCCAGGCCCGTTTCGGTTGCTGGTTCTTCTGGGTGATGATCTCGACAATGTCACCATGCTGCAGAATGTAGCGGAGCGGCACCAGCTGGCCGTTCACCCGGGCGCCGCTGCAGTGGTCGCCCACCTCGCTGTGGATGGAATAGGCGAAATCTATCGGCGTGCTGCCCCGGGGCAGTTCGCGCACCTCGCCGTTGGGGGTCAGGGCGAACACCTCGGGCTCGAACAATTCGCCCCGCACCGAATCGAGAAATTCGCGGTGGTCTTCCACTTCCTGCAGGGACTGCACCAGCTTCTTGAGGTCCCTGAACAAACGGACATCCCGGCTGGTGATTCTCTGCCCCTCCTTGTACGCCCAGTGGGCGGCGATGCCTTCCTGGGCCACCCGGTCCATTTCCTCGGTCCTGATCTGGATTTCAATGAAATTATCGTTGGGGCCGATGACCGTCGTATGCATGGACTGGTAATTGTTGGCCTTGGGCACGCTGATAAAGTCCTTGATGCGGCCGGGAACGGGCTGCCAGTTGGCGTGGATCGTACCGAGGGCCTCGTAGCACTCGTTGACGCTGTTGACAATGATCCGGAAGGCCACCTTGTCATACACCCGGTCGAGGGAAATGTTCTGGGCCACCAGTTTCTTGTAGATCGAATAGAGATGCTTCGGGCGGCCGATAATCCGCACCGGCTTGATATTGTTCTCCCTGAGTTTTTCATGGAGAATGGTGATCACCTCTTCGACATAGGCCTGGCGCTGGTTCAGGGTGCTTTCCAGGCGGCTGGTGATGTCCTTGTATTCGACCGGAAAAAGATACTGAAAGGCCAGGTCTTCCAGTTCCCTTTTCAACCAGTCGATCCCAAGACGGCCGGCCAGGGGGGCGTACAGATCCATGGTTTCGCGGGCAAGACGGCGCTGGCGGTCCCTGTCGGCCAAGCCAAGGGTGACCATGTCCTGCAGGCGGTCGGCCAGCTTGACAATGATGACCCTGATATCGGCGCTCATGGCCAGGAAGAGCTTCCTGATATTTTCCGCCTCGTGGGCAAGATGACTGTTGTACTGGACGTTGGTGATCCGCGTCGAACCGTTGACAATCCTGGCGACATCGGCGCCGAACAGTTCCTCGAGCTCCTCCGGGGTGGCTGCGTTTTCCTTGAGGGTCCCGTGCAGCAGGCCGGCGACTATCGTCCCGAGGTCGAGCTTCATGGAGGCCAGGGTGGTCGCCACCTCGACCAGATGATCGACATACGGCTCACCCGAGGGGTGAAGGGCCCCGGCATGGCGCTCCTTGACAAAGTCATAGGCCCGCTGCAGCGGGCTCAGGTCCATGTCGCCGAGATACGAAGATGCTATGGAAAGAAGACCCTGAATGTCAGACATGTTCAGATTCAGGCCTCATCCCTCGCTGCCGGGACAAAAGGAAGAAATGCGCTTCCCTTCATATACATATTTCCTGCTTTCCGAGTTTTTCGATCCCATGCACTCTCCGGCGCTGCTTTGTCCAGATTCAGCCCGGGCGATCGCGAACGGGATCAGGATCATTACCCGTTCGATTCAAAGGCGGCCAGCTCGCCGCGCACCAGCTCCACGATATACCCCGCTGCCTGCCCGCAGGGAACCGTCTCGGTATGCCCGTCACGACGGCGCCTGATCTCAACCTTCCCCTCCTTTTCAAAGGTCTTGCCGACCGTGACCCGGTAGGGAAAGCCGAGGAGGTCGGCATCCTTGAACTTGGCGCCGGGCCTTTCGTCACGGTCATCGTACAGGACCTCGAGGCCTCCCTGCCGCAGCTCTTCGTACAACCGCTCGGCCGCCGAGGTTGTTTCTTCACTGTTGATGCCGAGATTGAGGACAATGACCTGGCACGGCGCCAGCGGCAGGGGAAAAATAATCCCGTTCTCATCATGATTCTGTTCGATGGCCGCGGCCACCACCCGGCTGACCCCGATGCCGTAGCAGCCCATGACAAACGGCCTTGCCTGCCCCTCCCGATCCTGGAACGTTGCGCGCATGGCCTCGCTGTAGGCCGTGCCCAGTTTGAAGATATGGCCTACCTCAATACCCTCGGTGAGGGTGAGCGGGCCCCCGCAGGAAGGACAGCGGTCTTCCGCGGTTATCTGCCGCAGATCCCCGGTCAGCGCCGGTTGAAAATCCCGGCCCGGCTGCACCCCGGTCAGATGAAACTGCTTTTCATTGGCCCCGGCGATGCTGTTGTTCATGAGCATCACCTCCTGGTCGGCAACCATTCTCAGCGTCAGGTTGACCGGACCGAGGTAGCCGACCGGCAGGCCGGTCTTTTTGTAGACCGTTTCATCGTCGGCCAGTTCGACCTCGGCGGCGCCGAGGAGATTTTTCAGCTTGACCGGCTGGACCTCGCGGTCACCCCGGACCAGCACCGCGACCGGATCGCCGTCGGCGAGATAGACCATGGTCTTGATGACCCGATCGGTAGCGACACCCAGGAATCCGGCCACCGCATCCACTTTTTTCATGCCCGGGGTTGCAACTTTTTTGACCTCCTCGATCCGTTCCGCCCCTCCCTGCTGCTGTCCAGCCCGGATGGCGACCCGGGCCTTTTCGACGTTGGCGGCGTAATCGCACTGTCCGCAGATGACCAGGGTGTCCTCGCCGGTCGAAGCCAGGACCATGAATTCATGCGAAAAGGAGCCGCCGATGGTGCCGGTGTCGGCTTCAACGGCCCGGAAATCGAGGCCGCAGCGGCGGAAAATCCGATGGTAGGCTTCATACATTCTGTCATAGGACCGGCCGGCGGCCGCGTCATCGATATCGAAGGAATAGGCATCCTTCATGACAAATTCCCGGCCGCGCATGAGCCCGAACCGGGGCCGGATTTCATCGCGAAACTTGGTCTGGATCTGGTAGAGGTTCATGGGCAGCTGACGGTAGGACTGCAGTTCATTGCGCGCCAGGTCGGTAATGACTTCCTCATGGGTCGGTCCCAGACACGACTCCCGCTCGTGCCGGTCGGTAAAGCGGAGCAGCTCGGAACCGTACTTCTGCCAGCGACCCGACTCCTTCCACAGGTCCGCCGGCTGCACCATGGGCATGAGGAGCTCCTGGGCTCCGGCCCGGTTCATCTCCTCGCGCACGATCCGGGCGACCTTCTGGACGGCGGCCAGCCCCAGGGGTAGATAGGTATAGATTCCCGAGGCCAGTTTGCGAATAAACCCGCCGCGAAGGAGCAGCTGATGGCTGGCGACCTCCGCTTCGGCCGGTGTTTCCCTGGTGGTCGGGATAAGCATTTGAGAGTAACGCATGATCTGTATCCAGTGATGAAGAGATTGATGTGGGCCGATGCCTGCTAGCCGTTTTCCTCCTCCATTTTCCTCAGTTCTTCGAGGAACACGGACAACAGTTCATCTTCCTTCACTTTTTTGATAATCTCGCCCTTTTTGAAAATTATCCCCACGCCGTGTCCGCCGGCAATGCCGATATCGGCCTCTCTGGCCTCACCCGGGCCGTTGACCACGCAGCCCATGACCGCCACCTTGAGGGAGGTCCGCATGGTCTGCAGGTGGCGCTCAACCGCCTCGGCCAGGGGAAACAGGTCTATCCTGGTCCGGCCGCAGGTCGGACACGAGATCAATTCCGGTCCCCGCTCCCGTATCCGCAGGGCCCGCAGAAGCTCGTAGGCGACCCGTACCTCCTCGACCGGGTCCCTGGTCAGGGAAATGCGAAACGTATCGCCGATCCCCTCGAAAAGCAGGATGCCCAGGGCCACGCTCGACTTGACCGTGCCGGGGATCAGGCCGCCCGCCTCCGTTACCCCGATATGGAGGGGATAATCGGTCACTTCCGCCAACCGGCGGTATCCGGCGATGGTCGTCAGGACATCGGATGACTTGATGGAGATTTTCATCTCCGTATAACCGAGCTCCTCGATCAGCCGCACGTTCCTGAGCGCGCTCTCTATGAGCGCGGAAGGGTCTGCCGGGGTGGGATAGCCGTAGCGGGCCAGCAGATCCTTCTCGATGGAACCGGAATTGACCCCCACCCGGATGGGCACCCCGTTCATCCTGGCGGCGTCCACCACCCTGGCGAGCTTCTCCCTGCCCCCGAGGTTGCCCGGATTGACGCGGATGCCCTGGGCCCCGTTTTCCATGGCGGCGACCGCCAGGCGCCAGTCGAAATGGATATCGGCAATCAGGGGAATGGAAATATGTTCGCGGATCTGCCGGACAGCGGCCGCCGCCTGCGGATCCGGGACCGCGACCCTGACGATTTCGCACCCCGCCGCCGCCAGCTCCCCGATCTGGGCAATGGTCCGCCCCGCGTCCCGGGTATCGGTGTTGGTCATGGACTGCACCGAAATGGGCGCGCTGCCGCCGATGCTGACATCACCGATCCGTATCTGCCTGGTCTGGCGCCGCCGAATCATCAAACCTGCCTGCCCTTCCGCTTCAGATTGACCTGGGCGTCGGAATCCCGGACATACAACGGCGCGGCCGCGGCCGGATCCAGCCTGTCACCAGCCAGGAACTTCCGCGCCCCGAGCAGCCCGACGTACATCGCCCGGGGCTGCGCCAGGTGTTCGGGAAAAAAAACAACCCGGTCATTGCCGGCCAGCTGCCCACGGTATACCGATGCCCCCGGCCCGACAACGACGACCGGTTCCCGGATACCCCGCAGCAGGACGGCGGGTGGAAGAACCACAGGCTTGTCCTGCGGTTCCGGCATGCCGGTGTTGTCCATGCGGTAAAGAGCCGCGTATACTTCCTCTTTTCTGGCGTCCAGCAGGCAGCAGACGAGCCGTTGCTCCCCGCCGCAGGCCAGGGCAAGAGCATCAAGGGTTGGAACGCCGACCAGGGGTTTGCCGGCCGCCATGGCAATGGCCTTGGCCGCAGCCATGCCGATGCGCAGGCCGGTAAAGCTTCCCGGTCCCAGGCTCACGGCGACGGCATCGAGGTTGTGCCACTGCACGCCGGTCGCGTTCATCAGCCAGGCAATCGATCCCAGCAGCCGTCGGGAGTGCGAGGTATCGGGCTGGACGCTGCATTCCGCCAGCAAACGGAAACGGGCCGCCCCCCCGCCGGTCAGGCTGACGCTCCCGCAGGCTGTGGCCGTCTCAATGGCAAGAATCAGGACCCCATCCACCTTTGCACCAGCCTGAGAATATCATTGTAGAATACGAAAACCATCAGGGAAACGAGCAGAAACAGCCCCACTTTCTGGCTCATCTCCATGGCCTTGTCGCTCAGGGGCCGGCGCCGTATGCCTTCAATGGTCAGAAAAACAAGGTGTCCGCCGTCAAGAACCGGAATCGGCAGCAGGTTCAAAATTCCCAGGTTGACGCTGAGCAGTCCCATGAAATACAGCAGGTTCATCCATCCGGCCTCCATCTGCTGCCCGGCCAGTTCGGCGATCCGGATGGGGCCGCCCAGTTCCGAGGCCGGCACCACCCGTTCGATAATCTTGATTATTCCGAGGATGGTCAGGTAGATCAGGTTCCAGGTCTGAATGGCCGCGGCCCGCAGGGCTTCCGGCAGGGTCGTGTCCTGGTAGACGATTCCTTCACTGCGGGTGATGCCAAGCATGTAGCGTTCCCCGACCTCCTCCCCGAATATGTTCCTGGTCTTTTCCATGACCGGAACCGCCCGGATGACCAGCTGCTCCCCTTCCCGGTCGATCAGCAGTTCAATTTCCCGCCCGCCGCTGTTTCGGATCGTTTCCGATATATCGGTCCACGACGCGGTTTCCCGCCCGTCGATGCTGAGCACCGTATCACCGGGTTTGATGCCCGCCGCTTCCGCCGCCGAATCCGGTGACACCTGACCGATGCGGGTGGTGTCCACCGGTTCGGGAAGTCCGGCGATGGCAAACATGCCGAAAAACAGGACCACGGCAAAAAAGAGATTGAACACCGGGCCGCCGGCAACAATGCCGAAACGCTGCCAGACGGCCTTGTGGGAAAAGGAGCGCCGCCGTTCCGACTGCTCGATCTGCTCACCGGGGTTTTCGCCGAACATCTTGACATAGCCCCCCAGGGGAAAGGCGCTGATCAGGTATTCGGTCTCCCCCCACTTCCTGCCGGCGATTTTGTTGCCGAATCCGAGGGAGAACTTGAGAACCCTGACCCCGAACAGCTTGGCAAAGAGAAAATGGCCGAGTTCGTGCACAAAGACCAGGACGCCGAGGACGATAATAAAGGAAATGAGTGAATTCATGAGCAGTTAGGCGGAAAATCCTTTTTTCAGGGCAATGAGTTCAGCGGCGATGGTCCGGGCCTGACCGTCGGCGGCGAGAATCGCCCGCAGATCAGCGGCATCGCCGTTGGCGGTTTGTTTCAGGGTGGCGGCGACAATGCCTGCAATATCGAGAAACTCGAGCCGGCCGTCGAGAAAGGCCTCCACCGCCATCTCGTTGGCGGCATTCAGGGCCGCTGTTTTGGTCCCGCCCTGGCGCAGCGCATCAAAAGCGATCCGCAGGGCGGGAAAGTTGTCATAATTGGGCTGAGAAAAACTCAGCTGGCCGCATTGGGCCAGGCTCAGCCTCGACAAACCCAGGCCGAGCCGCTCCGGATAGGACAGGGCATAGGCTATGGGGATGCGCATATCCGGAATGCCGAGCTGCGCGACCACGGAAC
>JALHJD010000430.1 GCA_022837185.1 Desulfobacteraceae bacterium | reverse complement strand
GTCACGGTCGGCGTTATTCTGGTCGTGCTGTTCGGCCTCATCGGCCTCAACCGGCTGCCGGTGCAGTTGACCCCGGATGTCGAAACCCCGCAGATCACCGTCAGCACCACCTGGACCGGCGCCACTCCCTACGAAATTGAAAAGGAGGTCATCGACAACCAGGAGGAAGCACTCAAAGGGCTGCAGGGGCTGACCAAGATGGAAAGCGCCAGCTACAACGGCTACGGCGAGATCACCCTGTCGTTCACCCTGGAAACCGACCTTGATGACGCCCTGCTGCGGGTGTCCAACAAGCTGAACGAGGTGACGGACTACCCCGACACCGCCGACCGGCCGAAAATCGAGGCGGCCGGTGCCCAGAGCTCCCCGGTCATCTGGATGATGCTGAAGACCTCGCCGGAGAACACGGAGCATATCAACCGGTTCCGGACTTTTTTTGAAGACAATATCCGCCAGCGGCTGGAACGGGTCAAGGGGGTCGGCTCCCTTTTCGTCTTCGGCGGCACCGAGAACGAGCTGCACATCACCATCGATCCCGAAAAGATGGCCCGCTACAAGGTCACCATCAATCAGGTCAGCGAGGCGGTCAGAAGGGCCAACCGTGACGTTTCCGCCGGGGTCCTCGGCATTGACAGAAAAAACTACCGCATCCGCACCACCAGTCAGTTCCAGACCCCGGCGGACGCTCTGGAGGTGGTTATTTTCGACGACGGGATCAACCGGGTCCACCTCCGTGACGTGGCCGAGTCATCCGCCGGCCATCACAAGGAGGATGTCGCCGTGCTCCACAACGGGATCGACGTCATCACCATCGGCGTGCGCCGGGAAAAGGGCGCCAACGTGCTGGCCATGACCGAGCGGCTGCAGGAGGAGGTCAACCGCCTCAATGCAACCATCCTGGCCGACAACGACCTGTTCATCCACTGGGTGTACGACCAGCGCCCTTACATCAACACGGCCATCTGGCTGGTAAAGCAGAACATCCTCATCGGGGGCATCCTGGCGATGTGCGTCCTGCTCCTGTTTCTGCGCAGCTTTACCGCTACGCTGACCACCGCACTGGCCATCCCCATTTCGGCCATCGGCACCTTTATCTTTCTCTGGCTGATGGACCGCAACCTGAACGTGGTCAGCCTGGCCGGCCTCTCCTTCGCCGTCGGCATGCTGGTCGACAATGCCATCGTGGTGCTGGAAAACATCGACCGGCACCGGAAGATGGGCAAGAACGCCTTTGATGCGGCCTATGACGGGACCAGGGAGGTCTGGGGCGCCATCCTGGCCTCCACCGCCACCACCGTGGCCGTCTTCCTGCCGGTCATCTTCATGCAGGAAGAAGCGGGACAGCTGTTCCGGGACATCGCCATCGCCATCACCTTCGCCATTCTGATCAGCCTGT
>JALHJD010000102.1 GCA_022837185.1 Desulfobacteraceae bacterium | reverse complement strand
TTTTCCTTGGCGGTGTCGGGGATGATGATCCCGCCTGCGGTTTTTGCTTCTTCCTCCAGTCGTTTGACCAGGACGCGGTCGTTCAGTGGACGAATTTTCATCGACTTCCTCCTTACTATTCTCAGTTTGATTGATTGATTCGGCTTGAGCCGGAATGGCAAGCGTTTGTCCGAAGCTGGCTCAAATCCGCTTATTTCGGACAAATTTACAGCTTGTCCCGTTTGGATGGGCAAAACAATAGTGACGGTTCATGAAAAATCAAGGGAGGGGGCAAAAAAAATTACCGGTGGATTAGGCCGGAACTCTTCCCTCTGGTTTGCCTGGGCACATGGGCTAGCCGACCCGGACCAGCCAGTTGTGGCGATCCTCGCTCTGGCCGCGCTGGATGGCCTGCAGTTCGTTGAAGAACATGGCGGCCATCTCCCCGGGCTTGCCGTTATTGATGCCGATGACCCTGTCCTTGTAGCAGAGTTCCCCCACCGGCGAAATAACCGCCGCGGTCCCGGTGCCGAAGGCCTCCTTGAGGGCGCCGCTGTCATGGGCCTGGTACACCTCGTCGATGGACAGGCGCCGTTCCACGGTTTTGATGCCCTTGTCGCGGGCAAGCTGCAGCACCGAGTCCCTGGTGACGCCGGGCAGGATGGAGCCGGTCAGGGGGGAGGTGATCAGTTCGTCGCCGATGACAAAGAAGATATTGGACGTGCCGACTTCCTCGACATATTTGCGTTCAACCGCATCGAGCCAGAGGACCTGGGCATAGCCTTTTTTCTTGGCCTCGTTCTGGGCCCTGAGACTGGCCGCGTAATTGCCGCCGGTCTTGGCCTCGCCGACGCCGCCCGGGACGGCCCGGATATAGGTGTCCTCGACATAGATTCGCACGGGATTGAATCCTTCCGCGTAATAGGCGCCGACTGGACTCATGATGATGAAGAAGAGGTATTCCTCGGACGTCCGGAGGCCGATGGCCGGTTCGGTGGCGATCATCGTCGGCCGCAGGTAGAGGGTCGCCCCTTCATTGGCGGGGACCCAGTCACGGTCCAGATAGACAAGGGCCTTCATTGCCTTCAGGACCGTGTCGGATGGAAAAGGGGGCATGCACATGCGCAGGGCGGACTTGTTCATGCGGTTCAGATTGTCCAGCGGCCGGAAAAGGAGAATCTGGTTGTCGGGTCCGCGGTAGGCTTTCAGTCCTTCGAAGATTTCCTGGCCGTAATGGAAAACCATGGCGGCCGGATCCAGGGAGAAAGGGTGGTACGGGCAGATCTCGGCCTCGTGCCACCCTTTCTCCCTGTTCCATTGCATGACGAACATGTGATCGGTGAAGTATTTGCCGAAGCCGAGGCTGTTCTGATCGGGTTTCGGCTTGCGCTGTTTTTCGTCGGCCTTGCGGAGTGTGATTTCAAGTTCCTTGTTCAGCATTTGTGCAACCTTTGTTTCAGAACTGGTTATCCATCATATCCAGCAGACGGTCCGGGAAAAGGGATAATTTTGTTTGCTTTGTGCCGGAGGGTCTGTATAATTTCCTAATGAATCAGAGCAGCGGGGAAAAAGCAGGAGGATCACCGGGGACGCAGCCTGCTGCGCAGATCGCCGGTCATCCCTTCAACCAGATCCAGGCCAGGTTTTTCTGGGTCATCTTTATCCTGTCGATGTTGCTGCTGGTCTGGGTCCTTTGGCCATTCTGGCAGTTGCTCATCTTTGCCTTTCTGCTCACTGGGATTTTTCGTCCGTTGTATAGCTGGCTTTGCCGCTGGATGTCGCCCTGGATGGGGTCCCTGCTGACCTGCGGCCTGATCGTCCTGATCGTCTTTGTCCCGCTGACATTGTGCATCGGCGCCCTTTCCACCGAAACCCTGAACCTGTACAGGGACGTCAAGGACGTGAACCTCTTGTACAAACTGCAGCAATATATTCAAAATAATACATTGATCCAAGAGGCACAACAAGTTCTCGCAGGCTGGGGTATAAATTTTGAACCGGCTGATCTGTCCAGAACCCTGTCCCGATTCGCTGGCACGGTCGGGCTCTTCATTTACAGCCAGGCTTCGGTCTGGGCCGCCAATATCATGAGTTTTGTTCTCCAGTTCATGATTCTCATCCTGGTGGTGTATTTTCTTCTCATTGATATCGAACGCCTGCTGAAATTCATCAT
This sequence comes from Desulfobacteraceae bacterium, assembly GCA_022837185.1. GTDB lineage: Bacteria > Desulfobacterota > Desulfobulbia > Desulfobulbales > Desulfobulbaceae > UBA10518. Next base: position 7,223 of record JALHJD010000102.1, on the reverse strand, counting down.
GATGCTTTCCCCCCTGCCCGATGACCAGAATGAACTGCTGATCAAAAAGTTCATAGAGATCGCCGGTGCCATTCTTGTCGTCAATGGTGTCAGCGGGGTTATCCAGGGGGTGATCGCCGGGGGCTATTTCTATCTCCTGGGACTCCCGTCACCGGTCCTCTGGGGCAGCGTCATGGCGGTTCTGGCTTTTCTGCCGATTTTCGGCATCGGCCTGGTGCTGATCCCCACCACCTTCATTTTCCTGGTGGGGGGCAAGCTGCTCCTGGCGCTGTCCACCCTTGGTTTTTACATGCTGCTTTCGTATACCGTGGAATACCTTTTCAAGCCAAAACTGGTCGGCGACCGCATTCAGATGCACATGCTGCTGGTCTTCCTGGCGATTCTCGGCGGCATGGCCTTGTTCGGGTTTCTGGGTATAATCTATGGCCCGCTGATCGCTACAGCGTTCCTTACCCTTTCCAGTCTCTACCTGAAGGTTTACGGCGTCGTCCTTGTTGATGTCGGAAAACAGGAGGTTCGGGGGAATGACGAGGCCTGACCGACGGAAAAAAGGGTTGTTCCAAATGACGCTTTTCGCTTTTATTCTCTGCGCAGTTGCCTTCTGGGGCGGCTGCGGGAAGAAACCGGCGGTCGTCAAGCGCCCTCTGCCGGAACCGGAAGCTGTCCGTCCCGAGCCGCCGCCGGCGCCGAAATTGCGGAAAGTTGAGCAATGGCATGCCCTTGTCCGGGAAAAGAGTGCTGCTCCCCTTGCGGAGCAGCTTGCCGCGGTCAATACGTTTTTCAACGCCTTCGAGACCGCCGAAGACTTCTATGTATGGGGGCGGGAGGATTACTGGGCAACCCTGTACGAGACGCTCCGCCGGGGCCAGGGAGATTGTGAGGACCTTGCCCTGGCCAAGTATTTCACCCTGCTCCAAATGAATATTGGTGATGACCGGATGCGCCTGACCTATGTCAAAACGTTGGACACCGGAACGCCGCACATGGTTCTCACCTGCCGCCTTCCCTTTCTGTCGCATCCGGTGGTGCTGGATACGAAAAATAACGACGTGCGGCCCGTAACCGATCGATCGGACCTCGTTCCCGTGTACAGCTTCAACGCGGACGGATACTGGCTGGCCAGGCAGAAGGAGGAATGGCGGGGCGAACGCCTCGGCGGTGCGGAGAAATTGTCGCTCTGGCTGGACGTGCTCAAACGCATGGAAATCGACGGCCGGGACCTTGCCTGGAAATAAGAGCGAGGTTGTTTCCCGATCCGTTTTTCTGGTCGCGGTGAGGCGGGAGGGAGAAAAAACTGCGAGGGATTGGACACCCATGGGAAAGATAATTAAACGGGTCGAGCCGGAAAAATCGCTGACCATCTTCACTGTGTCGGGGGAGGTCTCGGCCGAGGAATTGGCCCAGGCCGTCGACGAATTTTATAAGGGACCGGTGACCAGAAAGGTGCTGTTCGACCTGACCGACAGCATTCTCGATCATCTCAGCTCGGACGACGTATTGAACTTCAGCCGGGCCCCGCGCTATATCCCCGAACAACGGATCGGGGGAAAAACAGCGGTCGTGGCTCCTTCGGACCTGGCTTTCGGCCTGGCGAGAATGTACGAGTTTTCCGCCGACCCGGCTGAAATCCCTTTCGTGACCAAGGTGTTTCGAACGATGGAAGAGGCCAGGAAGTGGCTGAAGGTGTAATCCGCACGGATTGACGCCTTTGAGCCTTTTGCACCACTGAACCGTTGGTTTGATTTTTTTCGAAACCAACAAGTCTCCCCGCCGGGGATGTGAGATTTCTCCCTGCGGTCGGAATGACAAATATACATAATTTCAATAAGTTTCAACCAAGATTCAGTCGTTGCTGAGCTTCAGTGGTAAGCACATTCATTTTTGTGATTACCTGCCCCGCGTCCCCTGATTCCCAAACGGCATTATCCGGCCGCCACCCCGTAGAAAAAAAAGATCATCGCCATCATGACTATCAGGTAGAGAACGGTCATGCCCGATCCCGCCCGGAAGTAATCAATGGTTTTATATCCCCCCGGCCGCATGATGAGCGCATTCACCTGATGGGTCGGCAGGATAAAGGTGTTGGAACAGGCCACCGCGACGACCAGGGCGGCCATCCGCGGATCAGCCCCGGCTGAAACAGCCATGTTCATGGACAGGGGAACCATGAGAACCGTGGCCCCGACGTTGGAGGCAACCAGGGTGAAAAACGAAGTCAGCAGGCCGATGACCGTGAGCAGCACAATGGGCGGAACGGTGCCGATCGCACCCATGATGGTATCGGCAATGAAGCGGGCGGCGCCGGTGTTTTCAAAGGCTATGCCCAGGGGGATGAGTCCGCCCAGCAGAAAGACCGTCATCCAGTCCACCGACCGGTAGGCTTCGTCAATGGTCATGACCCCGCTGAGGATCATTCCCAGGGCGCCGGTCAGGAGGGCGATGGAGAGCTGGACGTGGAAGCCGAGAATCAGGATCAGTGAAACCAGGAGGCAGCCGACGGCCACCTTGACCTTGTCGGTGCGGATGATTTCGCCCTGAACCTCTTCGGTGAACACCAGGTCCGGCTTGTTCTTCAGGACATGGAATTTTTCCCAGCGTCCCTGGAGCAGCAGCGCGTCGCCGGGCTGCAGGATGATGTCCGAGATGCCGGCCACAAAAACCTTGTTGCCCCGGAAAATTGCCAGGGGATTGACCTGGTACCGCTTCCGGAACTCAAAGCCCCGCATGGTCTTTCTGGCAAGCTCTGACCGGGGGGTGATGATGGCCTCGAGCATGCCGGCATTGTTCGGGGAAAGATCCTCGGCAAAGGAAACCAGTTCCTCCTTGAGGACGAAGCCCAGGTTTTTTGCCATTTTTTCGACCATTTCCCGGGTGCCTACAACGGCAATGTCATCCCCGGCGGCGATGACGGTTTCCCGCTTCGGGGCAAAGAATTTCCGATTCCCCTTGTTCTGCGCGACGGCAATGACCGTGGTGAAATAGTGCGGGCGGATGGACAATTCTTCCAGTGATTTCGGCCCGCTGAACGTTTCGGAAACATGGAGTTCAAAGAGTGTTCCCATGTCGCGGTAGGTATTTTGCAGGATCACCGACATGGGGCCGCTGCTCTCCTCGCCCGTGGCACTGGGCAGGACAAAGCGGCCCAGGACGATAAAATATGCCAGCGCGGCGGCAACCAGGGCAAGACCGATGGGGGTGACGGCGAAAAGGCCGAAGGGCTCCACGTCGGGATCAGCGATCTTCATGATATCATTGACCAGGATCAGTGGACTTGAACCGATGAGGGTCAGGCAGCCGCCGATAATCGCGCAGTATCCCATGGGAATGAGGATTCGCGAAACCGGGATGCCGGTCTGCCTGCCGATCCGCCGCGCCGCCGGCATGAACAGGGCGGCGGCGCCGATGTTCTGCATGAAGCTGGAAATAAAGGCAACGGTTGAAGCGATAAGGGTTATGATCCGGCTTTCACTCTTGCCGGCGAATTTGAGGATCAGGCGGGCCAGGGAGTTCATGGCCCCGGTCTTGTCGAGGCCGGCGCCGATGATGATGACGGCGATGATGGAGACGACGGCGTTGCTCGACAGGCCGCTGATCGCTTCCTGGGGAGTCACCAGTCCAAGCAGCGGCAGCGCCGTCATCATGATGATGCCGACAACATCGACCCGGACCCATTCAAAGATGAACAGCAGGATGACGATGCAGAGCACGCCCAGCACAAGTATGATTTCAGGTGTCATTTTTTTCCCGTTTCAGCAGGTGGTTGCGGTGAGCAACCGGTTGTGGTTTTGACACGGTCCGCAACGGACCGGTCTTCTGTATTTTTTTGGTCGCGGGGAAAAATCCCGGGGCCTCCCGGGCGCAGGGAGAGATCAAGAGGTGATCGGTTTCTGTCCGCGACCCGGTGCCTCACACCGGGCCGGCAGAATCGTCAGGTCCGGGGTGGTCTGCAGGGGGGCGTCATTGGGCAGCCCCCTCTGCAAGGAGTATGGCGGTAGGTGCTTCCTTCCCGCTCAAGGCCGTGCTCCTTTTCAGGCGGTGGAAGGATGATAGCAGCCGAGGTCAAAGACCGGGATTTCCGCCTGCCCGGCATCGCTTCTGACGATATCCGGATCAGGCGCGGTGAGGACATACCGCATGCCAGGATACTCTGCATGCAGTTTGGCGACAACATCATCCTGGTTCCCGCAATCGATGATGCTGTTGACCGCCACGCCCATGGCCCGGCCCTGCTTTTGCAGCGTTTGTACGCTCCCGGCGCAGGATTCCCTGAAAGAGGACATGACGGCTTCCCGCATTTCCTCCGGCACGGCAAGGGGGGCTTCTGTAACATGGAGGGCCAGGAGTTCGTAGTCAAGGCGCTTGGCCATCTCCAGTGCGTAATTGTTCAGGGCTGAGGGACTGCTGTCTCCGTTCACCACCATCAGAATCGTCCTTCTGCCCCGGGTTCGGTCAATCATGCGGCGGGCCGTTTCATGCTCCCCTTCGTCGGTGAAGGCGACGGCCACCGCCGCATCATTGAGAATGTTTTGCTTGCGCCGGTCGACCCGGATGGTTTGTCCGTTTTTTTTCTTTTTGAAAATGCGAAGAAAGTTCATTGTATCTCCTTGTCGCGAATATCTCTTATGATGATCAGTTTGTCCGTATCGGGGAAGCCCCCATCTTATCCGGCATCAGGACAGGTATGCTGCAGGAGACAGCGGATGTCTCCTTCCCCTTCATTCAAGTTCGCCTCAACCATCTCCCTCGCCGACTTCTCATCATCAGCCTCGGCAAAGGCAATGGCCGCCATAAAACGATCCCAGGCGCTGTATGTGTTTGTTGCTTTTGACATGGGTACTCTCCTTATGTGATTTGACGGGTTGTTGTTTTTTCTGTCCTATGAAAAAGCAAACCCCGTACCACAAATGAAAATATTTATAACTTATTGATTCTAAAAGATTAATTGAAGAATTTGGGTACAGTGCGGTGAGTGGCGCCGATGATGCAAAATGCAACATCGATGGCAATTTGGAAAATATTTATTGCGGTATCAGTATGTTAATGAACAGCTGCAATATTTAAACGGGGTGTTGCATTTTGCATCATCGAAGTTTGGGGGGCGGGTTGGACCAGGGCAGCGAAGGCGAACCGGAGGGAAACCGGGCGTTCAATGGGGAAATGAGCCTGGTGCGGCGGTCGGGGAGACCGGAAAGGGTTTTGGTTCCTTTGCCCTGAGACAGACGGGGCAGCGGTCTGTGAAGGGTCTTTCAGTCTTCCGGGCCGGCGTCGATGAAGCAGCAGGGGTCGCGGTCCTGCTTCCAGTCAAGCCCGGCGCTGTCGATGACGGCGAGGCAGCCGCCGCAGACGTGCCGGATGCGGCAGTCCCGGCAGGAGGCCGGGCCCAGGCGGTAGCGCTGCGCTTCAGGGCAGTCGTAGATGTCGGCCAGGCTGCGGTCATGAATGTTGCCGATGAGCGAGGGGAACTTGCGGCAGGCATGCACCTGGCCGTCCGGCAGCAGGGCGACGAAGTTGAAGGCCGCCCCGCATCCCATTCCGGCGCAGCCGCCGAACAGCTCCTCATTGTGCCGCGACCGGATGATGTTGATCAGGCTGTCCTTCAGGCCCATGCACGGGTTGCGCGGTTTGGCGTCCAGGTAGGCGTGGAGGAAGGCCTCGTATTCCTCCCGGCCCGGAGTAAGCAGCTGCGCCCCTTCTCCGACCATGGACAGGCGGTTGAAGGTGAAGAGGTCAACCTTGTCCCGCAGTTGGTCGGCCAGGGGAAGCACCTGGTCCAGGTTGTCGCGGGTCAGGGTCAGCATGACCATCGAATAGACGCCCGCGGCGCGCAGGTCGTCGAGGAAGCGCAGCACCCGGTCGAAAAAACCGGGGCCCCGGATAAAGTCATTGTGTTCCTTCAACCCCTCCAGGCTGACCTGGAAGAATTCCGGTTTCTGAATGGCGATGATCCGGGAGAGGATTTGCGGGGTGGTGGGGTTGCCGAGAATGGCCGTCATGAAGCCGCGGTCGGCCGCCGCCCGGTAGATCTCTAAGAAGTGCGGATGCAGGAGCGGGTTGCCGCCGGAAAAGGAGACCTGGCCATACACGTGGCGGGCCTGGCAGAAGTCGTAGAGCTGGTCCAGGGCCGCCGCCGCGTCCTCCATAGATAGAGGCGAGCGGTCGCTGCGGTCGTAGCAGTGTTTGCACCGGAGGTCGCAGACCTGGGTTATGTGCCACTGAAGGGTGAACACCTGGGCCGCCAGGTATTTTTCCGGAATTTCCACGTCCGGCGCGAACAGGGAGGGATCGCGCCTGATGGCCGAGGGCGGGGCAAGGAGAATGCCCCGCTGCACCGCCGCGGTCACGGCCCCGTCAAGCCGGGCCAGGGTGGTGTCCTCCAGCCTGGCGATTTCCCGCTTGTCCAGGTTTTCCAGTACCAGTTTGAGGGCCAGGAGGTCCCCGGGGGCGGCGGAACGGACCTGCAGCCGGCGGTCGGCCGGGTCCTGCCAGATCAGGATGAAGTCTTCGCCCGGCTCCGGGACGGCCGTCTCCTTCCCCTCAATGATCCCGGCAAGGTTCCGCCACCCGACCCTGAGCAGGGCAAGGGTCGGATTGACGATGATTTCTTCACTTGGGCGGGGTAGTTCCTCCCGCCGCCGGGCGCATTGATGCATGCCCGCTTCAACGGCGGCAAGATCGGCCAGGAAGGGCGGCAGGTCGTCTTCCGCCAGCCGGCCGGCGATGAGCCCGGGCAGGGCCTCCTCCGGCACGCTGTCTTCCGGCAGCGCGTGCAGCAGGGCATCCCATGCCCCCGGCCGGATAATTCTTCGGCAGGCGGGAAACAGCGTCCCGGATGAAGAGTATTCTGACACCATGTTGATCCTCGTACCTGTATGGAAAGGTTATCAATCCTGGGAAATTGTCAAGTTCCTCAAGTTCGGCGGGTTTGTCAAGGAGGGAATTGCGGCGGCGCGGGAAATGACGGTTTTCGTCATCATGATGGACAATTGTTCGGGACGGGATATAGTGGGCACAGGCGGAAACATGGGGCAAAAGAAGAGCACGGAGGGTAATCATGGAGGCCGGGCCGAAGGCAGCGGGGAAAAGCAGCTTTGATCTCATAGACCTGGACAGGTTTTTCACCCTGCTTGATTTGGTCCCTAGGCAGCGGTTTGTCGATCTGGCCTGCGGGACCGGCCGATACAGTCTGGAAACGGCGAAAAGGATAGGGGATTCCGGTCAGGTCC
>JALHJD010000101.1 GCA_022837185.1 Desulfobacteraceae bacterium | reverse complement strand
CCCCTGGAGAAGGATGTTGTGAGTCACATAGTTGGCGGTGAGCCGAGCGAACCCCAACAATTCCCTCGGTTATGTTGAGCTTCGCCAACTCAGCCCAACCTGCCCGGCTGAGCATCGCGGTTCGCCGATCCATTTCGATCCCTCCAGTCCTTTTCACCGTGAAACCAAATCCAAAATCCAAATCGAAATCGGGATCGAAATCGATTCCCCCAATCCCTGCTCGCTTCTGACGACTTGAAGAGCATTACCTCTTCCGCCGATGCGAGGATGAAAATATCGTATCCGCCCTTGGCCGGTTGGTTAATTTTCGATTTCGATTTCGATGTGATTCTTGCAGTTTCTCTGTGGGTATGAGGAACCCCCTCATCCGCCCCTGCGGGGCACCTTCTCCCCCTGGAGAAGGATGTTGTGAGTCACATAGTTGGGGGTGGGCTGATCGAACCCCAACAATTCCCGTCGATTACGCTGGGCTTCGCCGGCTCAGCCCAACCTGCGCGGCTGAGCATCACGACCGCAATCCTCATCCCCTGCCACCCTTCATCCCGGGCAGGGCGGTTTTTTTCAGCCGAAAGTCACATTTATGTAATATTAATTTTTTCAGTCTCTGAGGTGGTTCACCGGAATTATGAAAAAATTACAAGAATGACTGTCTTTGCACTTGACAGAGATTTTCTCGCCATGTAATTCTTAAACCCTTGCCTTTTTCCCGGGCCGGCGCGCCGGGAAAAAAAGCAGCGATACTATCTTTGATTTTTCAAATTATGACATGTAGTTACAAAGCAAGCCAAATCTGTTCTGCGTGGAGAGAGTCATGTGTCGTTTAGCGTTGAAAACCGCGGACATTCCCTTTTCGCCCTATGAAGTCCTGACCGCCATGGAGGCCATGCAGGAGGGATACGACGGCAGCGGCCTCGGACTGCTGCTGCGCGGCATCGAGTTTGAAGATTTCAATTACAAGGGCCGCTGGCCGATCTTCTCGGGCATCGCCCACACCGAAGAGGCCCTGCAGCGTCTGAACGTCTTCATGTCCGAGCGCGGCTACGAATTGATCTATGATCATAACTTTGCCATGACTCCGGGCCTGATAGAAGCACGGGACCGGGAAAAATATATCGTCAGGGTGTACAGGGAGCCGTCCAATGTCGATCCGTCCCATGAAGCGGGTGAGGAGAGGAACATGCGGATCCGCCTGGAGCTGCGCAAAAACGGGGAAGAGCACGGCGGCGACCTCACGGCTTTTTCCTTCTGGCCCAATGTCGTCATGATCAAGGAGGTGGGCTGGCCCCTCCAGGTCGGCGACGCCCTCGGGCTCCATGACGGCCGCCTCAAGGCCAATGTGGTCATGGCCCAGGGCCGGCAGAACACCAACTACGGCATCAACCTTTACGCCTGCCACCCCTTCTTCATCCAGGGGATAGCAACCATGACCAACGGGGAAAACACCGCCTTCGTGCCCATCAAGGAATGGCTGACCGGCAAGGGGTTTCCCGGTTACACCGGCTACCAGAGCGACTCGGAGGTGTTCACCCATATCCTCCACTACGTCATCAAAAAACTGAAGCTTCCCCTTGAGGCCTACAAGCATGTCATCACTCCCCTGAAAACAGAGGAACTGGATGTCCATCCCCAGGGCGATTTTCTCAAGGGCCTGCGGGCGGTCTGCCGCCGGCTCATCATCGACGGGCCCAATGCCGTCATCGGCACCCTGCCCGATGAAACCTGCCTGCTGGTCATGGACCACAAGAAAATGCGCCCGGCCACGGTCGGCGGCCGGCCCGGGGTATGGGCCATCGCTTCCGAGATCTGCGGCGTCGACGCCATGGTGCCGGATCGCGACCGGTCCCTCGATTTTCAGCCCATGCGGGAACACACAGTCATCATTCCACCCCACCGGAAGGAGATGGTCATATGGTCTCAGTTCGATCCGTTTACACTTCCCCAGGCAGCCTGACCTACAGCGACCTGCCCTGGATAATCCAGCACCGCGAGGACCGCTGCACCCTGTGCGGCCGCTGCACCTCCGTCTGCCCGGTCCAGGCCATTTACCTGACCTACAGGCGGCAGCGGATACCCAAGCTTGACATCCTGAAAAAGAAACGGGGCAGCGACTACCGCACGTTCGTCGGCATCCGCCAGCGCACCACCATTGAACACAAATGCGTCGGCTGCGGCATGTGCTCCATGGTCTGTCCCAACGAGGCCATCGGCCCGGTGCCGAACACCAACGAAAACCGCTCCCTGTTCCATATCCACCAGAAGGGGGAGGCCTGGAAGCGGGGCGGCCGCCGCAATGTCCCCGGCAGAACATTCCTCGACCGGATCGTTTTCAACAGAATCTCCATGCTTACCGATCCCGCCCTGGATGCGGGCCGGCATGAATTCAACCTAAACACCATCCTCGGCCGGGTCCTGCCTCCGGAGGAGTTTCTCCGGCGCCAGGCCGCCGGCGAGTGGATTCCCCCGACCAGGGAAATTTTCCCCTTCATCATCGGCTCCATGTCCTTCGGCGCCCTTTCCCCCAACATGTGGCTGGGACTCCTCCAGGGGGTGGCCTACTGCAACGAGGAGCTGGGCATCCCCGTGGTCATGGCCACGGGAGAGGGGGGCGTGCCGCCCTGGGTGTTGAAAAGCCCGTTTTTGAAATACGTCATTCTCCAGATCGCCTCCGGCTATTTCGGCTGGGACGAGATCATCCGCGCCATTCCCGAAATGCAGTGCGATCCCGCCGCCATCGAGATCAAATACGGCCAGGGCGCCAAGCCCGGTGACGGGGGCCTGCTGATGTGGTTCAAGGTCTCCCGGCTGATCGCCCGCCTCCGCGGCGTTCCCGAAGGCGTCGACCTGCCTTCGCCGCCCGTGCACCAGACGCTGTATTCCATCGAGGAAAGCGTCATGAAGATGATTCAGACCATGTCCATGGCCTTCGGCTTCCGGGTTCCCGTATACCCCAAGATATCAGGCACCACGTCGGCCAAGGCGGTGCTGAACAATCTGGTGCGCAATCCCTATGCCGCCGGCCTGCTCATCGACGGGGTGGACGGCGGGACCGGGGCGGCTTACAACGTCAGCATGGACGCCACCGGCCACCCCATCGCCTCGAACCTGCGGGAATGCTATCTCGACCTGGTGGCCCAGGGCCGGCAGAACGAAATCCCGCTCTTTGCCGCCGGGGGTATCGGCAAAAACGGCAATATCACCCAGAACGGCATGGCCCTGATCATGCTTGGCGCCTCCGGGGTGAATATCGGCAAGTATATCATGCAGGCCGCGGCCGGCTGTCTGGGCAACGAGATGGGCCGTTGCAATATCTGCAATGTCGGCCTCTGTCCCAAGGGCATAACCAGTCAGAATGAAAAGCTGTACCGCCGTCTCGATCCCGATGAAGTCGCTCAGCGGGTGGCCGACACCTTCATGGCGATCCGGACCGAAATGAAAAAGATCATGGCCCCGCTCGGCCGCTCGCAGAGCCTGCCCATCGGCATGTCCGACGCCCTGGGCATAGACGATGCGGCTGCGGCCGAACGCCTGCAGATCAGGTATGTCTGCTGATGCCCGGCGTTGCGTTGAGAATGAATTTGTTCCCTGCGGGCGGTTGCCGCCCTGTCAGTCGTCTGCGGCGGAGCTGATTAAGAAAACGAACCTCTGGAAAAACCATCCGTGCCGCCCGCTCTTTTTGGCCCGGATCCTTATTTGACGGTACACCATGGCTAAAGCAAGAAAAAGAACGAAAAAAGTTGCCGGCCGGGACAAGAACGGCATCCGCCTGACCTCGAAAATCTTCGAGGAAAAGGTGCGGGTTGCCGCCGCCCTGTCCGAAGAGCTGATACTGGAATCCTACGGCCAGCATAACATCGGCATGCGGCTGGGCAGCGAGCTCCATCCCCTGCGGATCCAGGTTCGGGGCCCGGTCGGGCAGCGTCTCGGCTGCATGGGACAGCCGGGCGCGACCATCATCTGCGAGGGGCCGGCATCCGATGATGTGGGATACCTCAACATCGGGGCCGACATCATCGTCAAGGGCAATGCCACCAACGGCGTCTGCAACGCCATGGCGGGGGGCCGGGTCATGATCGCCGGCTCCATCGGCTCCCGCGGCCTGACCATGAGCAAATGGAACCCCGATTACTCACGGCCCGAGCTCTGGGTGCTCGGCTCGGTGGGGGACACCTTCGCGGAATTCAACTGCGGCGGCATCGGTGTCGTCTGCGGCATTGAACCGAAGAATCCGAAAAATGTCCTCGGTTACCGCCCGTGCGTGGGCATGGTCGGCGGCTGGATATACTATCGCGGCGAAACGGATGACTCCTATTCCCGGACCAACGCCAAGCTGATCGATCCCGACGACGAGCAGTGGCAATGGCTCATGGACCGCATGCCGGACTTTCTCAAGGCCGTTGGGCGGGAGGAGCTGCTGGACACCCTGAGTGTCCGCGAGGAATGGAAACTGCTCATGGTCATCTCCCCGCAGGAACGGGCCCTGATGTTTTCCGGCCCGATGCCCATGGCGGAATTCCGCAAAAGGATCTGGAACCAGGGTTTCGGCGGCGGCGATCCGCTCCGCGACCTGGCGCCGAGCCTCGACCGCAGCGTCATCGGCGTCATCGAAACCGGTGACCTGCGCCGGCGCAAGCCTTACTGGGTAAACCGCGACTCGGCTGCTCCCTGCACGTTTTATTGTCCCATTCATATCCCGACGGTGGACAGGCTGCGGCTGATCCGGGAAGGCAGGCTGGATGAGGCATATGAAATGCTCCTGCGCTACACCCCCCTGCCCGCCTCGGTCTGCGGGACCATCTGTCCCAACCTGTGTATGGAGAACTGCTCCAGAAAGGCAGTCGATTTCAGCATTGACGTTTCGGTGCTCGGCCGGGCGGTCAACACCGCCGAACCATTGAAAACACCCCCCCCCACCGGCAGAAAGGTGGCCATAATCGGGGGAGGCCCAGGCGGCATGGCGGTCGCCTGGCATCTTGCCCTCAACGGGGTGGAAGCGCATATATTTGAAAAGTCGCAGGACATCGGCGGCAAGCTTGCCCAGACAATTCCGTGGGAGCGCCTGCCGCGGGCCATCTGGGAGCGGGAGATCGACCGGTTCAAGGCCACCCCGAACATCCATATCCACACCGGCGAGTCGATGAGCAGGGAGCGGGTGGAACAGCTCAAACAGGAATATGACTACGTGGTCATCGCCGTCGGCACCCATCAGCCGCGGATCATTCCCTTCCCCGGGCACGACAGGGTGATTCCGGCCCTGGAATATCTGAAAGCGGCCAAGAGCGACAAACCGATGCAAACCGGTAAAAGGGTGGTCATCATCGGCGCCGGCAACGTCGGATGTGACGTCGCCGCCGAGGCATACCGGCTGGGCGCCGACCAGGTCACCCTGATCGATATTCAGAAGCCGCTTGCCTTCGGCAAGGAGAAGGAAGCCGCCGAAGCGCTCGGCGCCACCTTCAGGTGGCCGGTCCTGACCAGGGAAGTGAACAGTGAGGGACTGGTCGGCGATGACGGTACGCTCTACCCGGCGGACACCGTCATCATTTCCATCGGCGACGTTCCCAGCCTTGGGTTTCTGCCCGACTCAGTGGAAACAGTGACCGTCGGCGGGACCGCCTGGATCAGGACCGACGAAGCAGGCCGCACCAGTGACGACAAAATTCTTGCCGTGGGCGACGTCGAACGGCCCGGCCTCGCCACCAACGCCCTGGGAGCGGGCAAACGGACGGCCCAATATATCGTCGCCTCACTCAAGGGGGAACCGTGGGTACCGTTCACCATGAAGGTCATCAGGTACGAATCCCTGACCACGGAACACTATGATCCCTCCCCATCAAGGGGCCTGACCCAGGAGGACCAGGCGACCCGCTGTCTGAGCTGCGGTTCCTGCCGGGACTGCCACCTGTGCGAGACCATCTGTCCCACCAACGCCATTTTTCGCCGGGAGATCGTCCCCGGCAGGGACGGGGTAGACTATGAGTATGTTTCCGACGACAACAAATGCATTGCCTGCGGTTTCTGTGGTGACACCTGCCCCTGCGGGATCTGGAGCATGCGGCCGTTCTAAGGGGCGGCAGACCGGGCGGCCGGGGGAGGCAGCCTCCCCCGGCCAACTTTGCTATAAGGGGTAAGCCTGATGCGGTTCCGGCACTTCCACCGTGGTGCCGTCGAGCAGCCCCTTGAACGCTTCCATGCTGCTTTCCTCGCCATGGACCAGGAAGGTTGTTTCCGGGCTGCCGGTCTGCCGGTGCCAGGACAGCAGTTCCTTCTGATCAGCATGGGCGGAAAAGCCGCCGATCGTGTAGACATCCGCCCTGACCTTGATTTCCTCCCCGAAAATCCTGACCATTTTCTCACCGTCAATGATCCGCCGGCCAAGGGTGCCTTTCGCCGCAAAGCCGACAAAGACGATGCTGGCTTCCCGGCGCCAGATATTGTGCTTGAGATGGTGGCGGATCCTGCCGCCGGTGCACATGCCGGAACCGGCGATGATGACCGCTCCGCCCTCAAATCGGTTGATCGCTATGGATTCGGCCGTCTCCCGGGTGAAATGCAGTCCGGGCAGGGCAAACGGGTCCGCCCCGGACCGGAAAATCCGCAGGGCCTCCTCGTCGTAGCATTCGGGATGCCGGCGGAATATCTGGGTGGCTGAAATGGCCATGGGCGAATCGAGGTACACCCGTATGGTTTCAGGGATGGCGCCGTTTTCCACCCCTTCCCGGAGATGGTAAAGGACTTCCTGGGCCCGCTCCAGGGCAAAACTCGGGATCAGGACATTGCCGCCCCGCCCCAGGGTTGTGTTTATAACCTCGTACAGTTCATCGATGGACGGTCCGAGCTGCTTGTGCAGCCGGTCGCCGTAGGTCGTCTCCATGACCACGACATCCGAATGCGGCGGAGTGGCTGGATCTCGCAGGATAATCCGGTTGCTGTAGCCGAGGTCTCCGGAAAAAAGCACCCTTCGCTTCCGCCCCCTCTCCTCCAGGTCCATGGCCACGGCCGCGGAACCGAGGATATGGCCGGCATCGTAGAACGTAATGCTGACTCCCTCCGCCAGGCGGTGTCGTTTCTGGAAACCGGTTATATCGGTGAAATAATCCAGGCTGTTGAGGGCGTCGAGGGTGTCATAGAGCGGCACGATATCTTCGGTCCGGTTGTTGTGCCTTTTCGCCTTTTTCAGCCTGTATTCGGCCTCCTCCTCCTGCAGTCTCGCCGAGTCGAGCATGACCAGCCGGGCGAGTTCGCGGGTGGCCGGGGTCGAAACGATCTTTCCCTTGAAGCCTCTCTTGACCAGCAGGGGAATGCGGCCGCAATGGTCCAGGTGGGCGTGGGTGAGGATAAGAAAATCAATGGCGGCCGGGTCGAACCCGAAATCCTGGCTGTTTTCCTCTTCCAGTTCCCGGCCGCCCTGATACATGCCGCAGTCGACAAGGATCTGCGTGGAGTTGCATTTGACCAGGTGGCAGGAACCGGTCACGTTTTTATTGGCCCCGTGAAATTCTATCTGCATACGCCTCCTTGTCCGGGTCTTGGCGGAACAGGCAAAGCCGATCCGCTTCATTGCTCATTTTTCCGGACCATTTGACCAGAAAAGGCAAAGAAAATCCATAACAAATGCTGAATACCATCAATCCTCGGCAAATTTATTACCAGTGCCAAGAATAATGTTGTCATTTCGAACGAATGTGAGAAATCTCCTTGCGCCGATGAAGTGAGATTTCTCCCTGCGGTCGAAATGACAAAAACACATAAAAACAGTTCATTGTGAACAATAACAAATTCCCTGCTGAGAATTGGTGGTAATCAGATAACAAATTGGCCGGCGGTGCGATACCGCCAGCCATGCATGGCGGAATCCGCCATTGCACCCCGGTCGTCCTCCCGTAAAAAAAAATTGCTCCCGTCACGGTCCGCGGGTACAGTAAAAAAACCGGAGCGCGAGAAGATACCATCGATGCGGGAGGAAACCATGCTCGTCGCCAGGAACATCCATACCCTTGAGGTTCCCTTTCAGGTCCCTCTCGGGCCGGACCAACTGCTGCCCAGGTCTGTTTTCGTCACCCTGATTTTCGACCGGGACCTGACCCTGATAGATTCGGGGGTCGCCGGCGCCCATCTCCCCATTTTTCAATACATCAGGGACGCCGGCCGGGATCCGGAAGAAATTTCCACCCTCATCCTTTCCCATTCCCATCCTGATCATATCGGCAGCGCCGGGACGATCAGGGCCCTGACCGGATGCACGGTGCTGGCCTCTCCCCTGGAAAAGGACTGGATCGAAGATACGGAGAAGCAGAAGCGGGCGCGGCCGGTTCCCGGTTTTGACACCCTGGTCGAGGGACCGGTCACCGTTGACGGTCTTCTCGAAGACGATCAGCTCATCGAGCTCGGCGAGGAAACCCGCTGCCGGGTGCTCGCCACCCCTGGACATTCCAGGGGGTCCATCTCCCTGCACTTTGCCGGCCGCCAACTGCTCTTTACCGGCGACGCCCTTCCCTGTCCCGGCGACCTGCCGATCTATGAGGACATCGCCGTTTCCCTGCGCTCCATCGACAGGATCAGCGGCCTCGCCCGGGACGTTGACACCCTGCTGTCCTCCTGGGAAGCGCCCATTTACGGGCGGGAAAGAATCAACCAGCGCATTGAGGCCGGCCGGGCGTATCTGCAGAAAATTCATGGGGCGGTGCTGCGCGTTCATGATCAGCACCGGGAAACCGGGATGGCGTTGTGCCGCCGGGTCGCCGCCGATCTGGGACTGCCGCCCTTTGCGGCCAATCCCCTGGTCGCCGCGGCCTTCATGTCAAGCCTGGAAGCGGCCGGCCGGATCGACGGTGCCGGATAATGCAGAAAGACGCTGGGTGCAGTCAGGAGATGGCCGGCCTCAGGCGGTGAGCCGGGTGCCCTGGACGGGCAGGACAAGATGGGGATTGGCCTGAAGGATACCTTCGATGACCTCCGCCTGTTCCCGCCTGAATTTTCGCTCCAGGTGGACCAGGGCCAGCTTGCAGAGCCTGCAGTCCCTGACCAGCTCGAGGCAGCCGGTGATTGACCCGTGGGAGGGGAATTCATCGTTGAGCATGAACGCTTCATGGACGGCAATATCACATTGCCGGATAAGCTCGGCAACACCCCGGGAGGGTCTGCCGTCACCGCTGTAATAGAGTCTCCTGGAACCGTCATCGAGCATCAGGCCGAGATTTCGCTCCGAATGGACGGTCTGCACCGCCTGGAACGAGAGCCCGCCAATCCGGCGGGGGGCTTCCGGTTCAATTTCCTCGTACACCACCGGGTAGGCGAGTTTGGCGCCGAATCCGGGAAACGCCAGGTCCAGGGTCCGGGTTATCTTGTCACCCACCCCGCGCTGACCGCAGATGGTCAACGGTCTGGTCCGGCCCATTTCCCAGAGCCGCAGCAGCAGAAGCGGCATGCCGAAGAAATGATCGCCGTGAAAATGGGAAATCCACACAAAATCAAGTTGTTCGGGATCGGTACAGGAGGCGAAGTATCGA
>JALHJD010000429.1 GCA_022837185.1 Desulfobacteraceae bacterium | reverse complement strand
TCAATCTCTCTTCTTATTTGCCCGCGGAAACCGAAGAAGAGCTCTACCGCCTGCGCAGCGCGCGTCTGGCCGAATACGGGTTTTCCCCTTTCGAGGAAGCGTTGGCCGTTTACGCGCCGCTTGAGCCTTCCGCGCTCAAAGTCGAAGCCAAACCGCTTCTGCCCGGAGCGCTGGCGCTTGACGAGGAAAAAGACCTGATTCCCGTTGCGTCTTTTTTCAACATCGAAGATTTCGGATTTTTAAAAGAGACGCTTGGACGTCTTACCGATCCGCCGGAGACGGACCGCATCCGTCTGGAATTTGCGACGCTTTGCAACACGCTTATTGCCGCCGGCTCCTATGCCTGCCTCGACGATGACGAAGGTCTGGGCCACATCGGCCGACAGGCGGCGGGCTACCTGCATCTGGCGCTTACAGCTCTGTGCGGCCAGGACACGGACCACGCGGCAAAGGTGCTCAGCCATCATTCGCTGATGACGATTTTCCGCGTGGGGTATGGCTACGCCGCGAAACTGCAGTGGCGCGCGAAGCGCTGGGTGGCGGAAAGCTGGTTTTCCAAAGCGGGACGGCGTCTTGATTTCTGGGGCTCGCCCTGGTCCGATGTTCTCGAAGGGTTGCTGTTGACACGGCCGTTATGCTTCGATCCCGACGCACCCGGAACCTACCGGCCATTTGAAAGTTACGACGATGTCCGAAAAACAGAGGAGCGGCTGGTTCAGGCCCAGGCGCTTGACCGGATGCTGGCACGCCTGACCCATATCGCATCCGGGCCCGCTGCAATCGAAAGCGCAACGTTCGCGCCCCTTTTATTTGCCCGCTGGGCCAGACACCTTTTGTGTCTGGAGCCGTCCTTCACGCCGCTTTCCCGCGCACAGGCCGCCGCGTTTTTCCGCCTGCTCAGGCAGGGAGAAACCGGCCCGCCCTACCGGATGGAAAGACACCAGAGCGCCTTTATCTGGGAATTTTGCAAAGGCGCGGCCGGATTCGAAGCGGCGGCGGCCGATGCGCTTAGCCGCGCGCTTTCCGATCTCTGGACGATGTTCGCCCGCGAATACGAAAATGTGGCGACGAAGGACCTTTCCTGCCGCTACGCGAAGTATCTGCCGATCCGGCCCGGTCGGTCGGAAGAAGACATCCATGCCGGAGCGCACACAAGACCGGATCAACCTCCGGAAAAAACCAAACAGGTTGTGTGATAAAAAACGATTCCCCTAAAAATAATATCCGGCTCTGAGCTCAATGCGCCAGGTGTTTTGCTTTTCGCCGAATTCGGTGTTGCGCCCGCCGATGAGGACGCCTGCCCGAAGCCGGAGCTCCAGGTTGGTGATGCCGGTGTAAAGGATCTCCGGGAGAATGTTGGCGCTGAAGTCGTCCGTGTTCACCATGCAGGTGAGGGACGGCGTGAAATACAGAATGT
>JALHJD010000100.1 GCA_022837185.1 Desulfobacteraceae bacterium | reverse complement strand
TCCCGGCAGCGGCACCACGGTCACCCTGACTCTGCCGGAGGCGCAGGAATAAGCGTGAGACGGAAGCGCTCCCGCGGCGGCGTTTTTTTCACCTGAACCGGCCAGCGTTTTTCATTCCGGACATTGGAAATGCAGATGACCGTGTTTGGAACAATCTATAGGGCAGCCCCCTGAATCATCGGCGCTGAACATCATTGCGATCCGCGGAGGAATTGCCGGATGGAAGAACAGGTTCCCACCTCGGCGGGCCTGAGCAGTTTCAACCTGCTGGAGGAAAGGAATTTTTTCAATGCACTGGCGCCGGAACCGGGAATGATCGTCCTTGACCTTGGGTGCGGGGTGGGCAACTATGCGATCGCTCTCGCCCCCCATGTCGGCAGGACGGGACACGTATATGCCCTGGACCTCTGGGAGGAAGGCATTGAAACACTGGAGGTGCGGGCATCTCTCGGCCGGCACGCCAATATCACCGCCCGGGTCTGCAACGCGGGGGAAAAATTGCCGCTTGAAGCCCAAAGCGTCGACCTCTGTCTGATGGCCACGATCATGCACATCCTGAGGGAGGAAAAAACAGTCGACAAGACCCTGCCGGAAGTGCTGCGGGTGGTCAGGCCGGGCGGCAGGATCGCCGTGGTCGAATTCCATAAAAAGGATGAAGAGCCCGGGCCGCCTTTTGCCTGGCGCCTGGCCCCCGAAGAGCTTGAGGGGCTCATGACCGGTTACGGTCTTGAGCGTCTGGGCTGCATTGATGTCGGGCCCCATAATTACCTTGCCCTTTTCCGGTGCCGAAAATGAACGGGGAGGGCATGCATACGTATCGACGGCCCGCGATCGGCGGGGCCGGAAGTATCGGCAGCCGGTCGCACGAAGAGGGGAGGCCGGGTTGACCAGGACAATCAACATCCTGATTCTTCTGCTGCTCGGCGCAACGGCGCCGGCGGCGCCCGGCGGTGCGCAAACCGTGCTGTCCGCCCCTGCCCGCCAATATACGTACAGAGTGATCGCCTCCTATCCCCATGACCACGGAGCCTTCACCCAGGGACTGGTCATTGCCGGCGGCGTGCTGTATGAGTCCACCGGCCTGTATGGCCGTTCGTCCCTGCGCCGGGTGAACCTGGAGACCGGGAGGGTCGAGCGGATCAGGGAACTGCCGGCCCGGTATTTCGGCGAGGGCCTGGCGGTCCATGACGGCCGGCTCATCCAACTGACCTGGACGGAGAAACGCGGGTTTGTCTATGACCCGGACACCTTTGAACTGCTGCGTGAATTCCCGTATCCCCACGAGGGGTGGGGGCTTACCAGCGACGGCCGAAACCTGATTGCCAGCGACGGCAGCGCCAATCTGTATTTTCTCGATCCGGAGACGTTCGAGGAAAGACACCGCGTTCAGGTGGTTGACCGGGACGGTCCGGTGACCAGGCTCAACGAACTGGAATACGTGGACGGCAAGGTGTATGCCAATGTCTGGGAGACCGACCTGCTTGCCGTCATTGAGCCGGAAACCGGGAGGGTGGCGGGCTGGATCGATCTGGCCGGGCTGCTGCCTCCGGAGGCGTCCGCGGGGCCGGTCGATGTGCTCAACGGCATTGCCTATGACAGCGAAAGCGGCGGGCTGTATGTGACCGGTAAACTGTGGCCCCGTCTTTTCCTGATCGGCCTGGTGGAAAAGGAGGGCGCGGAGGCGGAAATGGAGCGGGCGCCTTCCCCATGAAAACATCGCGTGGATGCTGTGCTGCTGCGCACCCCTGTATGCCCACGAGGACACGGAAATCCTCGAGTAAAAGGCCCCGGCCGCGCTTGTCAATGGGCCTGGTTTGGTGTATACAGTGGGTAGACGATTCGGCAGCTTGCGGCTGCCCTTTCTTTTTGCCTGCCAGGGGAGTGACATGAAAGCCAAGCTGTCAAAGAAAACCAAGTTTATTTTCATTACCGGAGGCGTCCTGTCTTCCCTCGGCAAGGGGCTGGCCGCGGCCTCCCTGGGGGCCTTGCTCGAAAGCCGGGGGATGAAGGTTACCTTTCAGAAACTGGATCCCTACATCAACGTGGATCCCGGCACCATGAACCCGTTCCAGCACGGCGAGGTGTACGTCACGGATGACGGCGCGGAAACCGACCTGGACATGGGCCACTACGAGCGCTACACCAGCGCGGTCATGGCCCAGGTCAACAACTACACCTCCGGGCGCATTTATTATTCGGTCATCCAGAAGGAGCGGCGCGGCGAGTACCTGGGCGGCACCGTCCAGGTCATCCCCCACATTACCGATGAGATCAAGCAGGCGGTGCTGCAGCTTGACGGCACGGCCGATATCGCCATCATTGAAATCGGCGGAACCATCGGCGACATCGAGGGGCTTCCCTTTGTCGAAGCCATCAGGCAGTTGCGCGGCGATCTGGGCCGCGAGTACACCCTGTTCATTCACCTGACCCTGGTGCCGTACATCAAGACAGCCGGCGAGGTCAAGACCAAACCGACCCAGCACAGCGTCAAGGAGCTGCTGGCCAGCGGTATTCAGCCGGACATCCTGGTCTGCCGCACGGAAAAACCCCTGAACAAGGAGCTCAAAAAGAAAATCGCCCTGTTCTGCAACGTCGAGCCCGAGGCAGTCATCACCGCCCGGGATGTGGAATCCATCTATGAAGTGCCTCTGAGCCTGCACGCCGAAGGGATGGATGACCGGGTGCTGGAAAAGCTCGGCATCTGGACCGGAGCGCCGTATATCAGGCCGTGGGAAGAGCTGATCGAAAAAATCAAGAATCCGAGGAACGCGGTCACCATCGGCATAACAGGCAAATACGTGGATCTCAAGGAGTCGTACAAGAGCCTGCACGAAGCGCTGGTCCATGGCGGCATAGCCAACAACGCCAAGGTGACTCTCAACTATATCAGCGCCGAGGACCTGGAAACCGGCGATCCGCAGGAACTCCTGGCCGCCTGCGACGGCATCCTGGTGCCCGGGGGGTTCGGCAGCCGGGGCATGGAAGGCAAGATCAACGCCATCACCTATGCCCGGGAAAACAAGGTCCCCTTTTTCGGCATCTGTCTCGGCATGCAGCTGGCGGTTGTTGAATTTGCACGGAATATTGCCGGGATGAAAGGTGCCCATTCAACGGAGCTCGATAAGGACACACCCTTCCCGGTTATTTACCTGATGAAGGAGTGGTACGATTTCCGGACCGGCAAGGTCGAAACCCGTGACGAAAACTCCGACATGGGCGGCACCCTCCGCCTGGGCGCCTATCCCTGCGTGCTCAAGGAGTCCACTCTCGCCCACAAGGCCTACCGCGTGGAGGAAATCAGCGAGCGCCACCGGCACCGCTACGAATTCAATAATATTTTCCGCGATCAGCTGGAAAAAGCCGGACTGGTCGTCAGCGGTGCCTCGCCGGACAACAACCTGGTGGAGATCGTGGAACTTGCCGATCATCCCTGGTTCCTGGGGTGCCAGTTCCACCCCGAATTCAAGTCAAAACCGATGAAGCCGCATCCCCTGTTCCGCGAATTCATCAGGGCCTCCCTGAAGGCCAAGGTGAGTCGCGAAGCGGCGGGGGCGTAAATGGAGCCGGTCGTCATCGGGGCAAACGGAGATCCGCTCCGGATGGAGGTCGGGCCGGGGCAGCCGCTGCTGCTGATGGCGGGCCCCTGCGTGCTCGAAGCCGAGGAAACGGCATGGCGGATTGCCGGGGAAATGAAGGAGATCTGCCGGAACCTCGGGATCAACTATGTTTTCAAGGCGTCGTTCGACAAGGCCAACCGCACGTCGCTGCATTCCTTTCGGGGGCCGGGGCTTGACAAAGGATTGCGGCTGCTGGCCCGCATCCGGGAGGAAATCGGGGTAGCCGTTGTTTCGGACGTCCATGACGCGGCACAGGCGGAACGGGCGGCCGAGGTGCTTGATATCGTCCAGATCCCCGCCTTTCTCTGCCGCCAGACCGACCTGCTGGTGGCGGCGGCCCGTTCCGGCCGGCCGGTCAATATCAAAAAAGGCCAGTTCGTCTCCCCCTGGGACATGCAGTACGCCGTGGACAAAGTCCGGGCCTCCGGCGGCGCCGGGATACTTCTGACCGAACGGGGAACGAGCTTCGGCTACAACAACCTGGTGGTGGATATGCGTTCCCTGCCGGTGATGCGCTCCCTGGGCTGTCCGGTCATATTCGACGCCACCCACAGCGTACAGCTTCCCGGAGGGGAGCAGGGCAGTTCCGGCGGCCAGCGCGAATTCATTCCCTGTCTTGCCCGGGCGGCCGTGGCAGCGGGCATCGACGGGCTCTTCATGGAAGTGCACCCCGAGCCCGACAAGGCATTGTGCGACGGCCCGAACTCATGGCCGCTGGCCATGGTGGAGAAGCTCCTGCGGAGGCTGATGGCCATCCGGCAGGCGGCGGAGGCCGACGATGACGAGTGACAACAGCCGGTGTGCCGACGGGAAAGGGATCTATCCGTCCGATTGTGAACTGACCGGGGCGCTGCTGGAACAGGCGCGCCGACGGACAAGTCCCGTTGAACGGAGCAGGGAATGGCAGGCGGCTCTGCCCCGGGCCAGACAGGTCAGGCTGCTGCTCCTCGACGTCGACGGGGTGCTGACCGACGGGACCATCATGTATACCCATGACGGCGGGGAATCGAAGGGCTTCAACACCCAGGACGGTTTCGGCCTCAGGATTCTACAGGAAGCCGGGGTCGAGGTCGGCCTCATTTCGGCCCGGACTTCTGAGGCCGTGGCCAGGAGGGCCGCGGACCTGAAGCTGCGGTACGTGTACCAGGGGACCGGGCACAAGCTGGAGGTGTTTGAAGATATCCTGACCAGGTCCGGTTTGCGTCCCCACGAGACGGCCTACATGGGCGACGACTGGCTTGATCTGCCCCTGCTGACACGGGCCGGAATGGCAGCCGCCCCTGCCAACGCCGTGGCCGAAATACGGCAGCGGGTTCATTACGTGACCGCGCGCCACGGCGGTCACGGAGCGGTCCGGGAAGTGTGTGAACTTATTCTCGAAGCCAGGGATGCCCTGGCCGGTCTGCTGCAAACGTATTGCCAATGCTGAAGAATCCTCGCAACCTCCTCTTTCTGATTCCTCTGATCCTCCTGGCAACCAGTCCACTCTGGCGACCTCCGCTTTCCGCTTTTCTGGCCCCCCGGGGAGGGTTTGACGCCGCGGCGGTCGATCCCCTGCAGGAGGATAAGGAAGAGCATTTCATCATGGATGCCATTACCATAACCATGTTCAACCGGGGCCGGGAAGATTGGATTGTCAACGCCGAACGGGCCTACACCGGCGATACCGACAAGGAAATCGGCATGGAGAAGGTGGACGCTGTCTATACCGGGGGCGAAGAGGAGCGAACCCGCATCACCAGCTCCAGGGGCATGTACAATGTTGACGAGCGCCACCTGGTGCTGATCGATGACGTGGTTATCGTCAAGCCGGTGTCCAGGCAGGAGATGTATACGGATCTTCTCCATTACTACAATACTACCAAGCTGGTCGTCTGCCCGGGAGATGTGGAGCTTCGGGGTCCGGAGTTCACCATCAGGGCGGGGCGGCTCGATTATGATATGCTCACCGACAACTATGATTTCGGCGGCCGGGTCAAGGTCACCACCAATGACGGCGGCAGAAGCTGAGATCGGCGGCCGCCGCCACCCGGCGGCGGTTGTTTGCGTACCGGACAGGAAGAGATGATTACCATCAACGAACACTATCTGAAACTGCAGGCTTCGTATCTTTTTTCCGACATCGCCCGGCGGGTCGCAGCTTTCCAGGAGGCCAATCCCGGCCGCGAGGTGATCCGGCTCGGCATCGGGGACGTGACCAGGGCCCTGCCCAAGGCGTGCATCGAGGCGTTTCACAAGGCCGTCGATGAAATGGCGGACGACAGCACCTTCCGGGGATACGGCCCGGAGCAGGGTTATTCCTTCCTGCGCGAGGCCATAGCCCGGCACGATTTTCAGGCCCGGGGCGCCGAGGTCGCGCCGGACGAGGTGTTTGTCTCGGACGGGGCCAAGTGCGATACCGGCAATATCCAGGAATTGTTCGCCGCCGGCATCAGGGTGGCCATACCCGACCCGGTTTATCCGGTCTATCTCGACACCAATGTCATGGCGGGGCGGACAGGGAGCTTCAGCGATGGGCGCTATCAGGGCATCGTTTACCTGGAGTCGACCAGGGAGAACAACTACGTCCCCGACCTGCCCGCGGAGCGGGTCGACCTGATTTATCTCTGCTTTCCGAACAATCCGACCGGCTCGACCATAACCAGGGAACAACTGGCAACCTGGGTGCAATACGCCCGGGACCACAGGGCGCTGATCCTGTTTGACGCCGCCTATGCGGCGTTCATCCGCGATGACGCCCTGCCGCAGTCCATCTACGAGATCCAGGGGGCCCGGGAGGTTGCCGTCGAATTCCGCTCCTTTTCCAAGAATGCGGGCTTCACCGGGACCCGCTGCGCCTATACCGTGGTGCCCAGGGAGTGCATGGCCTACGACGCGGCCGGCGGCCGGCATGCCCTGCACGGGCTGTGGAACAGGCGGCACTCCACTAAGTTCAACGGGGTGTCCTATCCCGTGCAGCGGGCCGCCGAGGCCGTGTACAGCGAAGAGGGCAAGGCGCAGATCCGTGAACTGGTCGACTATTACATGCAGAATGCCGCGCTCATCGCCGAGGTGATCGGCGGCCTCGGCTTTCACTCTGTGGGCGGAAAAAACGCGCCCTACATCTGGATCGGCAGCGACCGCGACTCGTGGCAGTTTTTTGATCAGCTGCTCAACGAGGCCGGGGTGGTGTGCACGCCCGGCGCCGGTTTCGGCCGGTGCGGCCGCGGCTATATCCGCCTTTCCGCCTTCAATTCCCGCGCAAATGTTGAAAAAGCCATGGAGCGCCTCCGCCGGGCCCTGGGCTGATCGTTACTGCAGGAGAATTCCGTCTCCGCCGAACAGGTACAGGGCGGACGGGTGGATGTGCAGTTCCGCGGCCGGTTCCGGCAGGGCCATATGCCCGGGCAGGCGGGCCGCCAGGGGCGTTGCGACTTGCGCCCCGGGAATGTGAAAATAGACAAGGGTTTCGTGGCCGAGGAACTCCGTGGCCGTTGCCCGCACCGCGCAGGGGACCGTGCCCTCTTCGGGGGCCGAACCGAAGGATTCCGGCCGCAGTCCGGCCCGGATGGACCGCAGGGCCTCCGGGGATCCCCCGCGGGGCAGTTTTTCCGGCGGCAGGGGGATGTCCCAGTTCCCCGTCCGCAGCCGCCAGGTGCCGTCCTTGTCCCGCAGGACCGAGGCGGAGAAGATATTCATCCCCGGGTTGCCGATGAATCGCGCCACAAAGATGCTCCGTGGCCGCCGGTACAGTTCGGCCGGCGTGCCGACCTGGTGCAGTTCGCCCCGTTCCATGACCGCTATGCGGTCGCCCAGCGTCATTGCCTCGACCTGATCATGGGTAACGTACAGGGTTGTCCTGGCCAGCCGCTTCTGGAGGGAGGAGATATCCGCCCGGATCTGGGCCCGGAGTTTTGCATCCAGGTTCGACAGCGGTTCGTCCAGGAGGAAAACGCTAGGATTGCGCACCAGCGCCCTGCCCATGGCCACCCGCTGTTTCTGGCCGCCGGACAGCTGGCCGGGCCGGCGGTCAAGAAGTTCCCGCAGATCAAGAATTCCGGCGATATCGGCGATTTTCCGGGCAACGGTTTCCCGGGGGGTTCGCCGCATTCTGAGGGGAAACGCCAGGTTGTCGCGCACGGTCATATGCGGGTAGAGGGCATAGTTCTGAAAAACCATGGCAATGTTTCTCTGCCGGGGGCTGATCCGGTTCACGACCTTGCCGTCGAGCAGTATTTCCCCCGCGCTTGGCTCCTCAAGACCGGCCAGCAGCCGCAGGACGGTCGACTTGCCGCAGCCTGACGGTCCGACCAGGACAACGAGTTCCCCATCGTCTATCGCCAGGTTGAGGTTGCGCACGGCCTCCGTGCCGGCGGCGAACCGCTTGCTGACATTTCTGAATTCAACGGCCGCCATGGCTCACCCTTTCATTCCGGTGGAGGCCACCCCCTGGACGAACCAGCGCTGAAACAGGAGAAAGACCGCCAGCACGGGCAGGACCATCATGACCCCGAAGGCGAAAATATCCCCCCACTGCAGGGGCGGCAGGGTGTAAAACAGGGCAATGCCGAGGGGCAGGGGGCGGACGCTTTCACTGTGGGTCACCATGAGCGGCCACAGGAAGGAGCCCCACTGGGTCAGGGAGGTGAGAATGGCCACCGCGGCGAAGACCGGCTGCGAGTTGGGTACGACGATGCTGAAAAAAATCCGCATCGGTCGTGCGCCGTCGATCCGGGCCGCCTCCTCCAGTTCTTCGGGCAGTTCGAGAAAGAACGTGTAAAACAGATAGACGGAGAAGGCGTTGGCGATAAACGGGACTATCTGGACCAGGTAGGTGTTTCTCCAGCCGAACAGGGTGACCTCATAAAACAACGGCACCGCAATGGCCTCCAGGGGAAGAATAATGAGGGCGATGACGCCGGTCAGCACCGCTTTCCTGCCGCGCCAGTGCAGGCGGGACAGGGCGTATCCGGCCAGGGAGTTGACCAGCAGCCCGCAGAAGACGATGGTTCCGGTGATGAAGATGGAATTGGCCATGTAGCGGGCAAAGGGGACCCGGGCAAAGACGTCCCGATAGTTGTCCAGGGTCGGCTTGGCCGGCACTACATTCGCCAGGCGCCCGGCCTCGGGCAGCACGAGGTGGTCGGGCTTCAGGCTTCCCGAAACCATCATGGCGACGGGAATCAGGAAGACCAGGGCCATACCGCTCAAGACAAGGTAGGCCGCGACCCTGGCAAAAACATTTCCGCATCTCATGATGATGCGCGCTCCTGTCCGGCAATGCGGCGCTGCACCAGGGTCAGGGTGAGGACAATGGTGAAGAAGACCACGGTCATGGCCGCGCCCCGGGCAACCTGCTGGCTGCCGAAGGCGGCGTTCACGGCTTCGTACATGACCGTCGTGGTGGCGTGGTTGGGTCCCCCCCTGGTCATGATCTGCACCTGGTCAAAGAGGCGGAAGGCGAGAATGGTGGTGACCAGAATCACGAAAGTGAGCGGATTTTTCAAGGCCGGGAGGGTGATGTGCACAAACTGCTGCCGTTTCCGTGCCCCATCGACCCTCGCCGCCTCATACAGTTCCGCGGGAATGGATTGCAGGGCGGCGAGCAGGATCACCATCTGAAAACCCACGCCCTGCCAGATCGAGGTCACGGTGATCGCCGGCAGGGCCAGCCGGGGATCGTGGAGGAAATCACGGGGTTCCCATGCCCCCAGCGTCAGCCACTGCAGCAGGCTGTTGAGGGTGCCGTCCGGACCAGGGGCGAAAATCAGGATCCAGATCACCGAGACCAGCGACAGGGGAAATATGACCGGGGTGAAGAACAGAGTCCGGAAAACGACCATTCCCCGCAGCGGTTGATTGATGAGCAGCGCGAGCCCGAGGGCCAGGGCGGTCTGCACCGGGACAACCATCAGGGCAAAAACGGTATTGTTCTGCAGGGCGCGGAGAAAGGCGGT
>JALHJD010000099.1 GCA_022837185.1 Desulfobacteraceae bacterium | reverse complement strand
ACCGTGGAAGCCCTCGTGGCAGGGGTGGCCGAGGGAACGATTGCCGTGCCCAGAAATGTCCACCATGATTTTCCCGGGGTCATGGCCATCGGCAAGGGCACCAGGACCAAGGTCAATGCCAATATCGGCTCTTCAAAGGATATCTCGAACCTCGACGAAGAGCTCGAGAAGCTGAAAACGGCGGTCGACGCCGGCACCGATACCGTCATGGACCTCAGCATGGGCGGCGATCTAGATACGGTGCGCCGGGGCATTCTCGCCCAATGCCCGGTGCCGCTCGGCACCGTGCCCATCTACCAGGCCGTCGCCGAAACCGTCGACCGGCAGGGCAGGGACCTTGTCGATGTCACCGTTGACCATATTTTCAAGACCATTGAAAAGCAGGCCATGGACGGGGTGGATTTCATGACCATTCACTGCGGCATTACCAAAGACCTGCAGGAGCGTCTCCTGCGCCAGAAGCGGGTAATGGGCGTGGTCAGCCGCGGCGGCTCGTTCCTGCTGGAATGGATGAGTCATCACAAAAAGGAAAATCCACTGTACGAACACTTCGATGACCTGCTGGCCATTCTCAAGGAACACGAGGTGACCCTCAGTCTGGGCGACGGGATCCGCCCGGGATGCCTGGCGGACGCCACCGACCGCAGCCAGGTGCGGGAACTGATTCACCTGGGGGAGCTGACGGAACGCGCCTGGGCCGCCGGGGTGCAGGTGATCATCGAGGGCCCCGGGCACATGCCCATGAATCAGATCGCCGCCAACGTCCTGCTGCAGAAAAAAATGTGCAAGGGCGCTCCGTTTTACGTCCTCGGTCCACTGGTGACCGACATCGCCCCGGGGTACGACCATATCACCGGCGCCATCGGCGGGGCGATAGCCGCGGCGGCGGGAGCCGATTACCTGTGCTACGTGACCCCGGCCGAACACCTGAAGCTCCCGAGTGTTGAAGATGTCCATGAAGGAGTGATCGCATCGAGGATAGCCGCCCATGCCGCGGATATCGCCAAGGAACTGCCCGGCGCCATCGACCGGGACAACAGGATGGCGGTGAAAAGAAACCGTCTCGACTGGAAAGGGCAGATAGACCTGTCCATCGACCCCGCCAAGGCAGCGCGTTTCAGGGAAGAAGGGCTCAGCGACAAGGGCCCGACCTGCTCCATGTGCGGATCCTATTGCGCGATCCAGGTGTTCAATCGTTCACAGCATAACTTGGAAAAGGAGCTTGACAATGGCGGATGTAACAGGAGCAGCAGGTAGCGCGGCCGATTCGGCGGCGGGAGTTTTCGGCAGGATTGTCGACCTGATTGCCTCGACCGGCATTCCCCAGCAGCTTGAGGATGTGGATATCGGGGGACTGTTTACCAATTCCTGGTTTCTGGTCCCCTTTGTCGCCTTTTTGGGGTGGAACGTCTACAAGCAGGCTTTCAAGGAAATACTCCTTGTTCTCATCATCATCGGCATATGGTATGTTTCCGGTACGCACTATATGCAGACCTTGATCGTGAACGGCGAACTGCAGATCGGCAAAATCCTCCCGGTCATGTTCGGGGGAGCCGCCGTCCTGGGCGTGGTGATCTATATGTATTTCGGCCGGTCCTGAAAAGATTGGCCGCTGATTTGGAATTGCATCGATCGTGTGATACACTGCTTTCAAGTTAGGAGGCTGTAGCTTTTCAGGCTATAGGCTATGAGGAAGAATGAGCCTAACAGCCTTCAGCCTAAACCGCTTATCAGGCTGCATCAACAAGGGTATCCGGTAGCCATCCATGGAATTTCGCAACGCCGTCTTTGTTGTCACCGAGGAAAGGTATTGTCCGATATACAATGTCGGCGATGAATTCACCGTCCTGCGTGATGCCCTGACCACACCAGGGGCCAAACCGGGGTGCCTGCTGCTGGTTCGCCAGATAATGCGAATCACCGAAGGGCAGGAATCCCCGAAAAGACACACTGTTTTCGGAACCCAGAAGGTCAAATTCGAGTGCGGCGGCTGCAGTGGTTTGATCCGCTTCGAGTTCAAGAAGGAAAAGGCCTATTCCACCACCCAGATGAAACTTCTGGCGGCTGCCAGAAAGAACCGGGAGAACAAGGAGCTGGCCGATTTCACCGACATGCTCCGCAGCTTTCCGGTCTTTTCCTCCCTCGGCGACAATGACCTGTACGATCTTTTCACCCTGCTGCGCTTCAAGCAGTACGGTCCCGACGAGATTATCCTGCGCAAGGGGGATCCCGGGACCCATCTGTACATAATCCTGACCGGACGGGTGGAAGTCGTTGACGACAAGGGGGAGACCCTCTCCGAAATGGAGTCCGGCGGGGTTTTCGGGGAGATGAGCCTGCTCACCGGGGCGCCCGTGGTCACCTCGGTATACAGCAGAAGCGTCACCAAGCTTGCGGCGTTGACCAGCAAGGACTTCAAGCATGTCCTGCACCGGTATCCCGTGCTGCATGTCTTCTTCTATCGCCTGCTGATCGAACGGGCCGGAAAGACCGGCAAAAGATTGGGCGCCGACATCGGTTCCGGCATGGCCGGGGATATTGCCGAAGTGCATGTCGTCGAGCTGTTCCAGATGATCAACGCCAGCCAGAAGACCGGGACCGTCGAGTTGAAGCTGCCGGACGGCGACGCGACAGTCATGTTCAACGAGGGGGAGGTGGTTTTCGCCAGGTATGGTGATCTGACCGGCAAGGAGGCCTTGTACAGGCTGCTTGGGGTGACGAAAGGCCGCTTTGCCTACCAGCCGGGCATTCCGCCGGAAGCGGAAGGGTATGAGGTGATCGGCGGCTTCATGGGGCTGGTCATGGAAGGCATGCAGCTCCTGGATGAAGAGGAGGGCCTCCCGGAAGGCCTGCATCTGCCCCGCGGCGATTCCGATCAGTATTTTTAGTAGCGGCGACCTGCGGCCAGCGAGGGCCAGCGGCGCATGACCTGCACTGCTTCCTCCCGCAGGCAGCGCCGGATGGGCAGGATGCGCTCCCCGGCCGGCCGGCAGACCTCCCTGTAAATGAGATCATCGTCAAATTCTATGGCCGCGGCGTCCTTCCGGTCCGCCGCAAAGGTCAGCGAGCCCATTCTGGCCCAGTAGACGGCCGCCAGGCACATGGGGCACGGTTCACAGCTGACGTATATGTGACATCCTTCCAGCCAGTAGCTCCCGGTTTGCGCGCAGGCGTCCCTGATCGCGACAATTTCTGCGTGGGCTGTCGGATCGTTGGTCCGGAGGACCCTGTTCCAGCCCCGGCCGATGACCTCGCCCCCCCGGACGATCACCGCGCCGAAGGGTCCACCGTCCTCCGCCGCCATTCCTTTTTCCGCCAGTTCAATGGCCTGACGCATGAAAAGCGCGTCCCGCCCGTTCATCGCCCGCCTTCCCCGGCAAATTTTCGAAGGACGAGACAGGCGTTCGTCCCCCCGAATCCGTAGCTGTTGGACATGACCGTTCTCAGGGGTCTGCGCTGCACCGCGGTGACGATCGGCATGTCGGCGGCCTGCGGATCAAGGGTGTCAATATTGGCCGAGGCGGCGATGAAATCATGCTGCAGCATGAGCAGGCAGTAAATCGCTTCATGGACCCCGGCGGCGCCCAGCGAATGGCCGGAAAGGGACTTGGTCGAGCTGATCGGCGGCACCGTGGTGCCGAAGACTTCGCGGATCGCCTGCAGTTCGACGATGTCGCCTACAGGGGTCGAGGTCCCGTGGGCATTGATGTAGTCAATGGGGGTGTCGGCGGTCTCCAGGGCCTCGCGCATGCACCGGACCGCCCCCTCCCCGGAGGGCACAACGACCTGACAGCCGTCGGCGGTGGCGCCGTAGCCGATGATCTCCCCGTAAATTTCCGCCCCGCGGCGCAGGGCATGCTCCAGCTCCTCCAGAACGACGACCCCGGCGCCGTTGGCGACCACGAAACCGTCGCGGGCGACATCATAGGGACGAGAAGCCTTGGCGGGGACGTCATTGAAACCGGTCGACAGGGCGCCCATGGCGTCAAACATGCTGGTCTGGATCCAGTGCTCCTCATCGCTGCCGCCCGCGAAGACGATGTCCTGCCGGCCGAAGCGGATCTGTTCGGTCCCGGCGCCGATGCAATGGGACCCGGTGGCGCAGGCCGAGGAGATGGAGTAGCAGAGGCCCTGTATGCGGAACGGGGCGGTGAGGCAGGCGGAGACCGTGGAACTCATTGTCCTTGGGACCATGAACGGACTGAGCCGGCGGAGCCCCTTTTCCCGCATGGTATCGGCGGCCAGGATGACATTGGCGGCCGAGGTCCCGCCGGAGCCCATGATGAGGCCGGTGCGGGGATTCGAGACCTGGGATTCGGACAACCCGGCATGGGCAATGGCCCGGCGCAGGGCAATATAGGCATAGGCCGCCGCATCGCCCATGAAGCGCAGGTCCTTCTTGTCCACATGGCGCTCGATGTCAATGCGGGTGAATCCGCCGACCCTGGAGCGCAAATTCAGCTTGGCGTAGTGGGGTTGATAGGCGATGCCGGACCTGGTCTCCCGGAGGGATGTCAGGACGTCTTCCAGGGTGTCGCCCAGGGGGGAGACGATGCCCATGCCGGTGATGACTACCCGCCGCATCAATCCTGATCCCTCTGCTCCCGATGAATGGCGAAGGGCGACCAGCTCTGGCAGACCGGCATGACCTCGAGGGTGTTGATGTTGATATGCGGGGGAACGGAGGTAACCCAGAAGACGATTCGGGCAATATCTTCGGCGGTCAGGGGTTGCGTGCCGCGGTACACTTTCTTTGCCTTCTCCCGGTCACCATGAAAACGGATGAGGGAAAATTCGGTTTCCGCCAGGCCCGGTTCAATGTTGGTCACCCTCACCCGCGTTCCTGCCAGGTCGGCACGGAGGTTGAAGGAAAACTGCCTGACAAAGGCCTTGGTGGCTCCGTACACATTGCCGCCCGGATAGGGCCAGTTGGCGGCAACCGAACCGATATTGACGATATGGCCCCGGTCGCGCCGCACCATTTCAGGCAGAACGGCCCTGGTGATGGTGTAGAGTCCCTTGATGTTCGTATCGACCATTGTTTCCCAGTCATTCAGGTCCGCCTCGTGGGCCGGCCGCAAGCCGAGGGCCAGGCCGGCGTTGTTGAGCAGGACGTCGATTTCCCGGAATGGGGACGGCAGCCCGGCAAGCATTTTTTCAATGTCGTCCGGTTTTCGCACATCGAGGCAGGCACAGTGGACAGCGGAGCCGGAGAGCTTGTCCTTCAGCCCGCGCAGGCGATCCTCCCTGCGGCCTGTAGCGATCACCCGCCATCCCTCTGCGGCGAAAAGCTCCGCGCATGCCCTGCCGAATCCGGCGGTCGCTCCGGTAATGAGAATGGTTCTGTTCATTCCTGTTGCTGATCAGATGTGAATAGTTGTAGGATAGAACCAGATTTGCCTTGAAAAAACAATAATTATTCAGGAGTGTATGGCTTCGCGGGCCGGATGTTGGGGAATATGCGCTTCACGGGGCGGCCGTGCCGCAAACTGCCTGAGTGGGGTCCGGCGGGGTGATGCCATGACCGGGAAAAAGGAGAGAGCGATGTTGAAGGAAAAAATGCTGAATGCCCTCAATGATCAGATCAATGCCGAATTGTATTCCTCCTACCTGTATCTTTCCATGGAGTCGTATTTCCAATCCCTCAGCCTCAAGGGTTTTGCCCTCTGGATGCGCGCCCAGGTGCAGGAAGAACTGTTTCATGCCATGAAGTTTTATGACTATGTCTGCGACCGCGGCGGCAGGGTGGTCCTGGGGGCCATAGAAAAACCCGATGCAAGCTGGAAAACCCCGCTGGACGCCTTCAAACAGATCCAGAAGCATGAACAGCATGTCACCGGCCTGATCAACAGCCTGGTGGACCTGGCCATGAAGGAAAAGGATCATGCCACCCTGAATTTCCTTCAGTGGTTCGTTGCCGAACAGGTGGAGGAAGAAGCCAGCGTGGGCGAGATTGTCGACAAACTGAAACTGATCCGGCAGGATACCTCAGGGTTGTTCCTCCTGGATGCCGAACTGGGCAAACGCGTGTTCAATCCTCCGGCCGGGGGCGAATGACGGCCGCGGGACGGGACACCGGTCCATTGCGAAAGCATGAGCAGCCGAGCCATTAGAAAGACGGTTCTCCGCCTGCTGGAGGGCGGTGATGTGGAGGAAATCCTTGCCCGGCTGGACGAGTTCCCGGCCCAGGATGTCATCCAGCCCCTGTTTTCGGGAATCTGCCGGGTCGAGGAGCAGGTCCGCTGGAACGCGGTCCGGGCGATGGGCAGGGCGGTGGCGCGGCTTGCGGCCGCGGACATGGAAGGGGGGAGGGTGATCATGCGCCGTCTGATGTGGAGCCTGAACGAAGAATCGGGCGGCATCGGCTGGGGTGCCCCCGAGGCCATGGCCGAGATCATGGTCCAGCATCCTGGGCTTGCCGCGGAATATGTGCATATACTGATTTCCTATATGCGCGAAGACGGCGAGGAGCTCTTCCAGCACGGCAATTTCCTGGAAAATGAAGCCCTGCAGCGGGGCCTGTTGTGGGGCGTCGGCAGAATAGCGGAGGCGCGGCCCCGGATGCTCCTGGAGCGCGGCGCGGCTGACGACCTTGTCAAATACCTGTACTCGGCGGATCCCGAGGTGCGCGGGCTTGCCGCCCGGGCCCTGGGCCTGCTGCGCCGGGAAAGAGCGGCGGAACCCATCCGCGGGCTGCTCGGCGACAACTCCCGCCTGCGCCTGTACGAAGACGACCGTGTGCGGGCCGTGACCGTTGCCGGCCTGGCGCGCCGGGCCCTTGACCAGATCATTCAGGGGGACCCGGTGCCATGAGCGGCAGATTTTTTCCCCATGCCGGCTTCCTGCAGTTTTCCATAACCCTCGGGGATACGGCCGCAAACGTCCGCAAGGCCGGGGAACTTCTGCAACGGCTCAACCCGGCGGCGGATTCGCTCATCGTTCTTCCCGAACTCTGGGCCTCGGGTTTTGACTATCCCAGGGCCGGGGAACTGGCGGAGAAGACTCCCGTCC
This sequence comes from Desulfobacteraceae bacterium, assembly GCA_022837185.1. GTDB lineage: Bacteria > Desulfobacterota > Desulfobulbia > Desulfobulbales > Desulfobulbaceae > UBA10518. The sequence continues at coordinate 2,572 of JALHJD010000099.1, read as the reverse complement.
TCCTGGCAAAGCTGCAGGAGTTTGCCGCCCGCTATTCCATCTTTCTCGGCGGATCCATGATCGCGGCGGGGAACGGAGCCGACGGTGAGCCAGGCCTGTTCAATACGTTTTTCCTGGTCGGCCCGGAGGGGATAGCCGGCCTGTACCGGAAACAGCATCTTTTCGGTTTGTGGGAGGAGGACCGGTTCTTCTCCAGGGGAGGATGCCCGGGGCCGATAACGACTCCCCTCGGCCGGATCGGGGCCCTGGTCTGCTATGATCTCCGGTTCCCGGAGACCGCCCGCCGGCAATGCTTCGCCGGGGCGAAGCTGATCGTGGTCTCGGCCCAGTGGCCCAGGGTCCGCCTGGATCATTGGCGGATCCTCCTGCGGGCCAGGGCGGTGGAAAACCAGGTGTTCATCGCTGCCTGCAACAGTTGCGGCGTGACCGGGGAGCATGAACTGGGCGGCCATTCGATGGTCATCGGGCCGGACGGCACAGTGTTGACCGGGGCCGGGGCCGGGGAGGAGGCCCTTGCCGCCGGCCTGCCGGGCGCTGACCTGGACCGGCTGCGGAGCCGCTTCTGTCCGGTGGCCGACCGGCCCTACCAGAAAAACGACAGGGACAAGATCATTTCCATGGCCGCCCTCCGGGAGCGGCTGGCACCCGTCCGGGACCAGGGGAGCAGGATTGCATTCACCAACGGCTGCTTCGACATCCTGCACAGCGGCCATGCCGCCTATCTGGAGCGGGCCAGGAAAACGGCCGACTGCCTGGTGGTGGGCCTGAACAGCGACGCCTCAGTCCGCCGGATCAAGGGCGGCGGCCGGCCGGTAAACGACCAGACCGCCAGGGCCAGGGTGCTGGCCGCCCTGGGCTGCGTGGATTTTGTCGTCCTTTTCGACGAGGATACGCCGATCACCCTGATCAGGGCCATCCTGCCCGACGTGCTCGTCAAGGGCGCCGACTGGCCCGAAGACGAAATTGTCGGTGCCCCGGAGGTGAAAAAAGCCGGGGGCCGGGTGGTCCGGATCGCCTTCGAACATGATCTGTCGACAACCGCGGTCATCCATCGCATTCAGTCTCTTGGTTCCACCGGCCGCGGAGAAAACAATAAACCGTGAAAACGGCCGGCCGGTTTCATGCCGGCGCGGGACGGAAAGCAGCCCATGGGAGCCGGCCCGGCCCGTTGTTCTTTTTTGCTCATTTCGTATGAATGATTATTATATATGAAAAAGATTGATTATCTGTGTCCAATGGAGAAGGCAATATGACTGTAAAAATCAAGGGAATGCGGTGCAACCACTGCGTCGGTTCCGTTCGTAAGGCGCTGGAGGACATTGAGGGGTTATCCAATGTCCGGGTCGATCTTGACCGGGGAGAGGCCAGCTTTGACGGCCAGGTCCCCCTGGAGAAGGTCCGCAAGGCCGTTGCCGGGATCGGCTTCGAGGTGGTGGAAGAAGCAGTTTAGGTTGTTAGGCTGTAGGGCTGTTAGGCTGTATAGGCTGTAGACTGTAGGCTGTTAGGCTATAGGCTGTAGCCTGTTAGGCTCATTCTTCTTCCTAATAGCCTACAGCCTAAAAAGCTACAGCCTATTGTTCCTTCCAGTCCGGCCGCAAAGAGAGTTCGGTAAGTTGTTTTCTGTCCACGGGCGCCGGGGCGTCGGTCAACGGGCAGGTTGCTTTCTGCGTCTTGGGGAAGGCAATGACATCACGTATGGAACCGCTGCCGGTCAGAATCATCATCAACCGGTCCACGCCGAAGGCGATGCCGCCGTGGGGCGGGGCGCCCAGTTCCAGGGCCCGGAGCAGAAAGCCGAATTTTTCCCGGGCCTCCTCGGGACCGATGCCAAGGAGCGCGAAGATCTTTTCCTGCATACCCTTTTGATGAATACGGATAGAGCCGCCCCCGATTTCATTGCCGTTGAGGACCAGGTCGTAGGCTCGGCTCCTGAGCCGGGCGGGGTCGCCGGCCGGAATGTCCCCGCCGTTTTCCTGCGGGGCGGTGAAGGGGTGGTGCAGTGCCGCATAGCGCTTTTCAGCGGCGTCATATTCCACCAGGGGAAAATCGGTGATCCAGAGGAAATCATAGGTGCCCGCGGGGATCAGTTTCAGCCGGCGCCCCAGTTCGAGCCGCAGTTCGGAAAGCACCTGGTTGACAACGGCCTCCCTGTCGGCTCCGAACAGGATGAGGTCCCCCGGTTCGGCCGCCAGCGCTTCCCGCATGGAGGCGATTTCCCCGTCCGAGAAGAATTTGGTGATGGGCGACTGCCATTCATTTTCCCTGATTTTGATCCAGGCCATGCCGCGGGCGCCGAAACGGCCGGCATAGTCGGTCAGATCGTCGAGGTCCTTGCGGGAGAATCCGGCGCAGCCCCTGGCATTGATCGCCTTGATGACGCCGCCGCTGTCAATGGTGGTTTTGAAGACGTTGAACGTGCATCCGCCAAGCACTTCGGTCAGATCAACCAACTCGAGCCCGAAGCGGGTGTCCGGGCGGTCGGTGCCGAAGCGGCGCATGGCTTCATCGTAGCCCATGCGGCGAAAAGGCGGAGCAGGATCGATACCCAGGGTTTCCCGGAAAACGGCCCGGA
>JALHJD010000428.1 GCA_022837185.1 Desulfobacteraceae bacterium | reverse complement strand
CGGCTCGGCGAACCCCGCGCTCGTGCCGGTGATGCGGCGCGCCATCGCCCTGGGCGAACAGCGCAGCGTCACGCCGGAGCGGGTGGAAAAAATCCTCGGGCGCTGCCTGTAAGTTCATGCAAAAAAAATCAATGCCGGGAACCGTTCCGCCGGAGGGGGTGGCAAAACGGTTCCCGGCACGTCTGTCGGGCGCCTGGCGCCCGTCATGATCGAATGAGCTCTGGCCCCAAAGCCGGATTACGTCAGATTCAGCGCCATCGACACCATGTTTTCATCCTTGCCCTCGAAGGCAAAATCGCAGCGGCGGAAGATGCGGATCATGGCGTAGTTTTCCTGGAGCGTCTCGGCGCGGATGGTTTTGTATCCTTCCTTCCGGGCCAGTTCAATGCACTGCTCAGACAGGGCAATCCCCAGCGATTTGTGCTGCCAGGGATCGGAAACAATGATGGCGTATTCCACTTCCCCTTCGCGGCGCTTGTTTTTGATGAGCCTGGCGATGCCGAGGAATTTGTGCGAATCGCCCGTTTTCATTTCCGCAACGACGGCGATTTCCTCCTCCGGATTAACGTTGCAGAAGCGCTGGGCCCGCTCCGGCGTGGCGGAGAAGGGCGACAGGAAGCGGAGCCACAGGGATTTTTCGGAGCAGCCGTTCACGAAATCGGTCCACAGGCCGATGTCCCTGGGATTGATGAGCCGCAGGCGCACCGGATTGTCGTCGACCGACAAACCGTCTTTTGTAATGTGCCTAGCGATGGAATCGGCGATCGCGTTCTGGCGCCGCACGCCGTAGGCGTACATCTGTCCCAGAACTTCCGCCGCCATTTCAGCCGTGGAGTAGACCGGAATGCCGGCCTGCTCCATCTTGACCACGTCGCCGATCATGAATTCCTTGCAGGCCACCACGGCGAGCACCGGCTTATCCTTGTAGTCGATCGACTTCATCACATCCACGAAGGAGCCCAGGATTTCCCCCTGGATGACGACGATGAAGTTTTGCACGTCGTTGGACTCCACACCGATTTCGATCAGGTTTTTCACCTGCTCGGGCGTCATGGAAAAAGAGCAGTCGATGGGATTGCCGACGTTGGCGTAGTCGGGCAGCGCATTTTTGAGCCGCTGCTGGAAATACGGCTCCAGTGTGGCCAGCCGCATGCCGGAGAGGTACAGCATGTCGGTGGCGGCCACGCCGAGCGACCCGGTGTAGGTGATGACCAGCGTGCCGTTGCCTTTCGGAACGGGCTGTTTGGAGAAGGCGCGCGCGAGCGCGAACAGATGCTCATTGTCCCGCGCCCGGATGACGCCGCACTGCTTGAAGGCGGCGCTGTTGACCTCGTCGTTGCCGGCGAGCGACGCGGTGTGCGAGGAGACGGCCTTCTTGCCCGCTTCCGTCCGGCCGGATTTAAGAACGATGACGGGTTTGCGGACGG